>JAHECY010000018.1 GCA_024641505.1 Gammaproteobacteria bacterium | reverse complement strand
GTGGGTGTGGCGTCGAGGTAATAATAAAGCTCCTTTACGTCCTCGCCATGATTACCTTCGCCATTGGCGAGGCCGAACAAGCGTTCTTTGAGAATCGGATCTTTACCGTTCCACAAGGCCAGTCCCAGGCATAGACGTTGCTGGCGATCGCTGAATCCGGCCAGACCGTCCTCGCCCCAGCGGTAGGCGCGACTGCGCGCATGCTCGTGCGGGAAGTATTCCCACGGGGTGCCGAGGGCGCTGTAATCCTCGCGCACCGAACCCCACTGGCGTTCGCTGAGATACGGTCCCCACAAATCCCAGGGCTGACTGCCGGAATACTGTGCATTCTGGCGGACTTGTTCGGCGTTGGTTTCGGTGTCGCGAGTGGCGGCCATACAGGTGTCCGTTGGTGATGGATTGCAGGAGTAGTCACGGATGCCGGCCTTTTGTTGCATTCGCAGGTTGCCGGAGCCAGATGTCAAAGTGCTGATCCGTAGGTTCCTGGGCAGCTTTGGTGGAAAAGCGTCCGTGGCCGACGACAATATCTGTTGTGCGGTTGCGGTAACACGGCCATAAGTTTAGCTAATGGTGTGCTTGCGGTACGCCACTGGAGAATAAGTTGCATTCAATCACCAATCGTTGTAGAGATTGATATCGGAAATAAACGTGTATTCATCTGCTCAGGAGTATATCCATGCTTAATTCAAGCGTACGACTGATGGCGGTAACGATCAGTCAATTGTTGTGGGTTATGATGGTGCCTGCTTACGCGAGTGACATCCAGGCGTTGGTACAACCTTGCACTATGTGTCACGGTGTGGATGGCAACAGCGCCAACTCCGGGGTGCCTTCGATTGCGGGTATTACGCCTGAGTATTTTGCACATGTCATGGATGCGTACAAGAACGAGGGACGTAATTCACCTATGATGAAGCAGTTTACCCATACGCTCGGGGAAGCTGATATTGCGCAATTGGCTGAATTTTACGGCAAGCAGAAATTTGTGGCGCGCACTCAAGAGTTTGATGCTGCACTTGCGCAAAAAGGTGCGTTGTTACATGCTAAATATTGTGAGAAATGCCATGAGAACGGCGGACGTATCACGGAAAACAACTACGGAATTCTGGCCGGACAATGGACGCCCTATTTACGCCAGGCACTTACGGCTTACCTCGATAATACGCGCCGGGTCAATCCCATGATGATTACCAAGCTTAAGTTGCTGGAACAGGAAGCGGGCCAAGACGGCATCGAGCAGCTGCTTCATTTTTATGCCAGTCCCCACTAGGCGATGGCGATGGTTGCTCGCTGCTGCTAGAAGGCGTAGCGCACGGCGATTGCCAGGAGCCCGACATCATAGTAGGGACTTACTTCGCCGAGGGTCAGCACGTTGGGCAGGGTATTCGCCACGCTGCCGTCGTCGCCCCAGTTCTTTGCTTTGTATTTCTCATATTGATAGGACACTTGTACCGTCGCCTGTTGATTCAGTTGATAGTCGCTCGACACTTTGTAGGTATGGCGCTCGTTGGTAAGCGCGGGGAATGGCGTGCCCGTGGATACCGTGATATCGCCTCGGGCGGCGGCGTAACCGTATTCGAATGCCAAGTTAAGTTTATCGGCGATGATGTCATAGTGAACCCCCAGTCCGGCGGCCGTCATACGCTCATCATTGTCCATGCGCCAATTCGGCTGTGCGCTACTCTGATTGCCGCTCTGGCGAGACGCGATATTGGTTACCGCATAATTGGTATTCAGTGCCAGGGCGCGGCTCAGGGCGTAGTGCAGGTCAAGAGCGGTATTGTTCTCGGAGCTGTCCTGCAAGCCCAGAGCCGAATGGCTATAGTCGTCCTGCGCATAATCCACGGTCAACGCGAGTTGGAGATTGGCCAGTGGCGTGTAGCTGGCGCTGGCATTCGCCAGGTTCCGGGTGCGATCAGCGAGATTATATTTTTTCAGTAACGGATTTTCCGCCGGCGTGACTTCCTCCACCGCCCGGTAATCGTCACCGGTGCGCTGCCGCCGTCCCAGGCTGAAATGCAGCGCAAGGTCTGGTGACACCTGATTAGCATAGGCGGTGGTCAGGGTGTTTTCCCGGGTAGTGGTTACCTCCTGGTAGGTGCGCTCATTGGCTTCATGCTCAAAGGTCAGCGCCAGTTGGTGATGCGCTGGTAACATATAACGTGCCTCCAGTGCCAGGTTGCGCCGCCGGAAACTGTAGGGGAAATTGGCGCGCGCACTGGAGTTGAGCGCCGTGTCGGCAGTGACGTAGTCGTAGGTCGCGCGCGCAGTGGCATTCGCCTGTTCATGTTGGCCGTATTGTGCTTTCAGCTTGAGTTGATCAATGCCGCTGGTGACCGATAAATCCAGGTCATAGCTGTTGATGCGACCGTGCAGCGAGGTGCTCGGCAGAGGATTGGCATTCAGGTTTGTATTGCTGGTATAAGGGAGAAAAGTCGCGTCTTGTTCTGCGCGTCCATAAGCAATGAGAGCATGCGCCAGGGTGGTTTTGCTGATCCGATAGCTGCCGGAAAGAGCGAGTTGTTGCATGTTGTTGTCCGGTTCAAGTGCGGCCTGCCCACGCTCGGTCGCCGCGGGTTGGCTGTAGGCATTGTCCCATTGCAATGCGGTATTTTGGTTTTGAAACGACGAGAACGCGTATTTGAGCGTACCTTGCCATTGCGCGTTCCGATAGTTCAGACTGGCTTCGCCTTGATCGGTAACGTGGTCGATGGGCGCTACCAGGATCACGCTGCGCGCGGTGGCGAAAGAAGTACCGAGCGCGACTCCGGTCGCTTTGCCACCGGTTTTAGTGTCGCGCCATAACTCCAGGCTGTATGAGAGATCGGAAGTGGCCGCATAGTCGGCGCTCAGCCGGTAGTCGCGGCGCAAGGTGTCGATGTTGTTCCGGTGCAAGGCAGTGCCAAGTTCCGACATGCCATCAGTGGTGGCAGACGTCACCCAGGTGCCTGGCAGCCGTTGATCCGCGCCACCTTCATAAGGTGTGCGGCTGGTGTCGGATTTTAATGTGGGCAGTTGATCATAGATCAGCGCCATCTCTAGCCGGCCGGGTTTACCGCCGCGTGATGCCAAATGCCGGGAGTCCAGGCCCAGATCATTTCCTTCCAGTTGAACATAATTTCCTTGTGGGTCACGATGCAGATAATCCAGGTCGGTGATCAGGTGGGCGCCTTTTTGATCCAGGCCGGAATAATTGCCGTACGCGTAAGAGTCATTGCTCACCACGCTGACACCAGCGCTTACTTCGGCGATGTCGGGATGTTCGTCCACTTTCGGGCACCATTCACAGATCCAGTTGGCGGTAATGGCCTGCATGTCGGCCTGATGATAAATATCCTGCGCGGCGAGGCCTGGGGAGTACTGCAACAGCAACAAACATGCTCCCGAGAAACCCACCGGTTTGATACTTGGTATTTTGTGGCCGCTCATCATCAAGCCCTCACTATCGCATCAGTTTGACACCCGACGGGTGATTGGAACCGTGCACCTGAAAGTGGCAGTTGAGACAGCTTTTCGCCAGTAAAAAGGCGCTAGGCGTTTGTGCCGGCAAGCCCGTGCTGTCATAGGAAATGCTCGGATGACCGGTAACGCTGTGACACTGCTGGCATAACCAGGGCGCGCGTTTTTTCAATAATGGAGCGTTCATCGACCCATGATGTTCGTGGCACAAACCGCAATCCTCCGCGACCGGTGCATGCGTCCACAGAAAGGGGCCGCGCTTTTCCGCGTGACAACGATAACAGGTATCGTTTTTCGTCGCGGTTTTCAGCAGCGCTTTCGCGTTGCTGCCATGCGGATCATGGCACTGGGAACATAGCATTTTCCCCTGACGCACCGGATGTGCGGAGTTGCGGGCGAATACCGCCTGTTGCTGCTTGTGACAACGATAGCAGATGCCGCTCTGATCTTGCGTGAACACCGGATCATGACGCACATGCACGGTATGACAGTCTACGCAACGCACGTTCACGGTATCGTGTTGACTGCCGGTCCAGCGCGCTCGTTGGTGATCGCGATGACACTGCAGGCACATGGCGTTCTGCTGGTCAGGGCTGGTCCGGGAGTTCGCGCCGAAAGCGATAATCGACGCGCGCTGCGCGCCAACTTTAGGTTCGGTGGCGTGGGCACGCCCAGGACCATGGCAGGATTCGCATTGAAACTGGGCCATGGGGCTGCGTGCGTCCTTGCGGTTTCCATGTTTGCTGTAGAAAATCTGCAGCACCGGATATTTGTAATCCTGATCATGACATTTCAGGCAGGTGTCGGCGCCTTTTCGGGTATATAGATTGGCCGGCGTCTCGGCGGGTGGGGTTGGCGGTGTCTCTGCGTGTGCCAGGATCACAAGCAGGCAGCCGGTAACGCACCACAGAATATTCAATTTAGGGCTTCGGCTTGAAGATGGCGATTTGCAGTTTTTCATTTGGTCAAAGCACCCGCTGACATGAATCCATCGTTTTCCAATGATAATACGAATATACGGTGATAAATACCAGATGAGAGTCGGTATATCGGTTGTCGCGGTTGAAGTCGTGCCACCGGTGTGGTCGGTATCCATAAGCACACACAGTGGAGCTTTATGCGCTCATAAAAAAATAGAGGGCTACATAAAATCGAGGTATGTAAATTCCGTGGTTGAGCTATGAAATGTATATGGGCGGGTGCGCACAGTTATATTTGTGTGGGTTGATATAAGTAACATTTCATTAACACCGTGATAAAAAATTATTGTGGCAAATAGTGTTCATTCGCCGGGTGAACGGTGCTAGTCTTTTTACAAGCGCTGATGGACCAGTTAACCACAAGTTCCACATATCTTATGTTCGCAGAGTCAGCCAATGTCAAAACCCATTCTTATTTTCTGTAAACGTGTTGTCATCCTGGTAGTGGCTTTACTGAGCCATCCACAAGTCTGGGCATTGTCCACGGGTATCACTGAACATTCCGGCAATCCGGCGGTGAATGGCGGTGGCACCTGCGTTCTGTGTCACAGCGGCGGTATCGTGCCGAATCTGGAGCTGACCGGCCCGGTCGTTGTTGAGGCCGGATCGGTGAACAGCTTTAATCTGCAAATCTCCGGTGGCCAGAACAATTTGGCGGGACTGAATGTCAGTGTCAGCAGCGGAAGCTTGACGGCAACGATGGCGGGTGTCGATTTGCGCGATCGTGAGCTGGTGCACAGTCAACCGTTTAACGCAGCGTCCGGCGGTGTCGGCTGGACGTTTAGTTACACCGCGCCGGCCGTGCCCGGTAACGTTACATTGTACGCGACCGCGCTTTCCGCAAATGGCGATGGGCAGATGACCGGAGACAATGCCGCGTCGGTAACTCTGGTCGTCGAGGTTACTGCCACCCAAAAGAAATTGGCGCCGCAAGCGGCGGTCGGTGGCCCCTACAGCGCATTGCCCGGTGCGAATATTCAATTCGACGCCGGTCAGTCCGTGGATGGTGACGGTACGATCGTCCGTTATCTCTGGGATTTCGGTGATGGCGCCGAATTGGTGCAAGGCGTGCAACCGCTGCATGCGTATGCGGCGGAAGGCACCTATACGGTTACAGTCGCCGCCACCGATAATGACGGACTGACCGGAGCCGCGGCAACGAGCGTCACGGTCTCGAACAGTCCAGATAACGCGCAAGGTCAAGCGCTCTACAACAGCAACTGTTTTGCCTGTCATGGTGCGAACGGCGCCGGCGGTTCCGCTAAAGCCATTGCCGGCGTAAGCGTGCAGCAAATTGAAGCCGCTCTCCAGTCCATTGCCGCTATGCAGAATATCGCACTGTCGCCAGACGAAATAGCGTTGATTGCCCAGTTTCTCGCGACCGGCGGTGGTGAGCCACCGACGCGACCTACGGATGGCCCCGGATTGTATGGCATGTTCTGTTCGGCCTGCCATGGCGCGGGCGGCAGAGGCGGCGCGGTATTCGGTGTGACCGGCGCCGCATTGCAGATGATCGATCAAGCGATTACCAATGTGACAGATATGCAGTCCATCGCTTTGGATGCGGAAGAATTACAAAAAGTGGCGGCGTATCTCGGCGCGGGCGGTGATGGTGCCATGCCAACCGAGGGTAACGGGCTGTATCCGATATTCTGCGCGATATGTCACGGCACCGGCGGTCAAGGCGGCAAGTTCAAACGGGTCACCGGTGCCGCGCCGGCGCAGATTACCGCGGCGCTCAACGACGTCGACTGGATGCGGAATCTGGTGGTGACGACGACGCAAATCCAGAAGATTTCGGCTTACCTGGATGCCGGTGGTGAACCACCGTTACCAACGGGTGGTCCCGGTCTCTATGAAGTATTCTGTATGGTTTGTCATGGGGCTGGTGGTCGCGGCGGTAAATTCACCTCGGTAACCGGCGCTCCTGCCGCCATGATCAGTGATGCGCTTACCGGCGTACCCTGGATGAAGTCGCTGGTGTTGACGCCTTCCCAAACGCAACTGATTGCCGGATATCTCGTGGCCGGTGGCAGTGGTGCGACACCGGTGACGGGCGCTGAAGTATACGCGGTGTTCTGTGCCGTGTGTCACGGCCGGGATGGGCGTGGGGGCAAGTACAAGGTAGTGACGGGTGCATCGAGTTCATTTGTCAACGGCGCGCTGTCACGGGTGGGGCTGATGCGGTCGTTAACGCTGAACATACCCCAAACGCAAGCCGTCGCAGGATATTTGGCGGCCGGCGGTGGCGGCGTCAAACCAACGGATGGCGCAGGTCTTTATCACGTGTACTGTGAGACCTGTCATGGCGTCAATGGCCGGGGCGGACCGGAAGAAGCGGTCGCCGGCGCCTCGGTCTCGGAGGTTAACAGCGCATTGAACGGAGCTTCCGAGATGCGGCACTTGCGCGCTTATCTCACGACATCGGGTGCCGCGTCGGATACCGCGTTGATCGGCCAGTTCTTGACTAGGCAATAAATCATTTTAAGTGATGCATATGAAAAAGGTAGAGAAACTTCACAAGTTCCGAATACACTCGGTCGCAGGTCTATTGCCGGTGTTGTTGATTTCCGGACTCGCGGCCTGTTTTGACAGCAGCACCGAGCGGGCGCCGCCATCGTTGCACACGCAACCCGTCGCCGGTCCCGTGCCCCCCGTGGTGGTGGATGACACTTTGAGCGTACCCGTTGGTGTTTTGGGTATCGTCGAGGTGCTGAGCAACGACACCGCATCCGACGGTGGCGCTTTGGTGATCGATACCTATGACACCGTGGGCGCCCAGGGCGGCACCATTGTGTATAACGGCGACGGTTCCTTCAGCTATATGCCGCCGATGTCCTATGAGGGTTTGGATCAATTCTCTTATACCGTGGCCGATGCCGCCGGTACCAAGGCGGTGGGGAAGGTCTTGGTGACTGTCAGCAGTATGGTGATTCCCAATGGCAAGGCCTATTACGCAGGCAACTGCGCCGTTTGCCATGCGGCGGGCATGGACGATGCGAGCTCGGCGTTTCACGCCAGTAACCTGGCGCTGCGCGCAAACGCTTTGTATAGAGACCTCAGTGTGTATGGTGGTGAGTTTCAGTTGATGGGAGCGTATTATGCCGTTTCCCAACAAAATATTGATGAATTAAAAGCGTATCTCGCTACCCTTGCACCATAAGTGATTCCTGGAGGCTATGGCATCGATATCCGGTGATTATTTGTCAGCAATTCTTGAAGCGAGCCTTCGATACCGACAATTTCACAGCGATAGTACCATCATTGGTAGTAGCAAGACGTTGCTATTACCGTTTGCAGATATCGTTCTTGCCAGAAACCGGGTTTCTACCGATGCGCGCGCACACCACCAAGAGATAGAATACCTCCGAGTGGTACAACGGTCATGATGTTCCGAGGGGATATCTGGTGTCGGTCGGTTAACGTACGAGAACTTCTGGTTACTTGATGCGGCCGTCAGTTAGAGGATTTCGCTCTTGTTATTTCAGAACAGGTGCTATGCCTGGAGATTTCTCTGGCGCTAGTCTCGTTTCGAAAAGATTCCACAGCCGTAGTCCCCAAAATAAACGCGTACCGTCCGGTACGGCGTCTACCTTGTTACTTGATAATGGAGGCAGCCGTGGCAATGCAGCTTTGGTCGGCGGAATTCGGACAAGGGCGGCAGATTCCTGTGCGTTATACGTGCGACGGGGCCAATATCGCGCCGCCTCTGGAATGGTCGGGTATTCCGGTAAGTGCGCGCAGTCTGGCGTTGATCATGGAGGATCCTGACGCGCCGGATCCCAAAGCACCGAAATTCACCTGGGTACATTGGATAATCTACAATATTCCCGTACACATCTCCCAATTGCCCGAGGGTATCACTTCCGGTTCGTTGCCGACGCCGGCACAAGAGGGTAAAAACGATTGGCAACGGGTCGGTTATGGCGGCGCCTGCCCACCCGTGGGTCAGCATCGCTATTATTTCAAACTCTATGCGCTGGATACGCTCTTGGAACCCATGCATGAGCCAACCAAGGCGGCGGTGGAGTCCGCCATGACCGGCCATATTGTCGCTTACTCGGAATTGATGGGGGTTTATCAGAAATCCGCGTAACCGCGGTGGCTAACCAATTCCGGGTGTGTACGCTCGAGCAGGGTCTCGATTTCCCGCACCCGTGTTCCCGGCGTGCATGGTTTCAGTATCAACCATGTGCCACATAATCATCCGAGTCATTCCCGACGATGACAATGCTGCCGCTCACATCCAATTGCAAATAGGTTTGTCGATTTGCTTCATTCTCAAAATATATTTCGATGCCGTTGTCTCCGTCTCCTTCATAAACACAGGGATGGTGTTCGGGATTCACTACTTCATTGCAAGAAATGGGGTCAGTGGTGGTACGAATGATCATGGCAGGGCCTCGCGCAAGTGGGTTTCTATGCAATGCAGAGGGACAGATGACGTATTGGTTCAACAATATACAAAACTTTATTGTTGCCCTACTGACCCATAGAAATTGCATATTGAATCGATAAGAAATCGATATGGCTATTGGTCCACAACTCGCGAGAGGTGCGTGCTACTAAAGACTTAATATCGGGTAATGGTTATCGGTAAGGTCTAACAGCGCTATCCAGAGTGGACAAACATAGGTTTCGGTGCTGCGTCACGGTATGGCGGGGCGCGCTAGTCGTCGGAAATAGTGTCAAGAAAAGTGTGCCATCAGCGACGCTCAACCGCGACGCTCAGCCAGGTCACCTGAGCGTTCTGTTATATTATGTAAGTTTTCTGAAAATTGGCCGATTCTGCGCTATATTCTGCTAGAGAACCCGAACACACGGTGATTCTATTCCACATAGGAGGTCGGACCATGGCTATCGCGTTGACCTTGCAGGAGTACCTCGAACACAACAATATCGTTTATGACATTTTGTCCCATGCGCCGACCGTGCGCAGCCGTGAAAGCGCACATGCTGCCCATGTTCCGGGTGGTCAATTGGTGAAAGGCGTGATCCTCAAGAACGATCTCGACTATTTGATGGTGGTGATGCCCTCCACGCATTACGTGAATTTGCTGGAGCTGGATCGAGAGCTCGACACGCATTTCCGCCTGGTCGATGAAGAAGAAATCGAGAATATCTTTACCGATTGCGCATTGGGCGCTATTCCTCCCGTCGGGCAGCCTTACTATATCGACATGGTTGTCGACCAGAAGCTGCTGGAAAATTCCGACATCTATTTTGAAGCCGGAGACCATGCCAGCCTGGTGCATGTCACGGGTGACAACTTCAAGAAGTTGGTACGCAATTCAAAATATTGTCAACTCTCTTGAGCGATAGAGTCGGTATCGTCGTTCGCGCCGCAGCGCGCTGACATGCGATGTCGGTGCGGCGGGTGGATTTCTATGCCGGTTAAATCAGCAGCTTGAGCGCTCGACGCACGCGGTAGTATCGGCGGTCTCACGTTAAAACAAAAATGCGGTTTCGTGGTAGTATGCCGTTAACCAACCGACGGCAGCGGCACAGAACAGAGCGCATACGTGATCAATCAGCAGAGCATATCCCGGTCGGAATTCCTCGATACCCTGAACAGTGGCGCGCCGGTAATCACCGGCAACAAGCGTCTGGCGGTCAGCGTGCGCCAGGCCTTCGATCAAGCGGCACTGGGCAAGGGACTCGTGGTGTGGCCGACACCACCGGTGTTGCCCTGGAGTTCCTGGCTGCAGCAAACCTGGGAAGATGCCGTGGTGTCCGGAACCGTGCCAGCGCCGGCGTTACTGCTCACCGCGCAGCAGGAGCAGCGCGTCTGGGAAGACATCATAAGTGCAAGCCTGGTGGACCAGCCGTTGCAGCAGGTTACCGGTACCGTGCGTCGGGCCCAGGAAGCGTGGCAATTGCTGCAATCCTGGCGCGTGCCCCTGGACGCAGCGGTGTTTCGTTACAACGACGACAGTGCGGCGTTCTGGCAGTGGGCGTCACGGTTCGAGGCGCTGTGCGCAGCTCGGGATTGGTTGTCCGGTGCGCGCATATGCGACGCGCTGCTGCCGGCCGTGGCGGCGGGCAAGTATCCAGTGCCCGATGCTTTGTTGTTGCTTGGTTTCGATGAGTTGACGCCGCAGCAACAGGTATTGCTGCAAGCGCTGGTCGCAGCGGGGTGTGAGGTGCGTTGGCTGCAACTCGACGCGCAGCTCAGCCGGGCAGTGCGCACGGCGTGCGTCGATGCGCGCCAGGAAGCCGGCATCATGGCCCGGTGGGTGCGCCAGCGACTGGCGGAGAATCCCGCGGCGGCACTTGGCATCGTGGTGCCGGAGTTGGCGACACAGCGGGATATCGTTACCCAGGCGCTCGATCGGGTGTTGGTGCCGCAGGTATTGCAGCCGGGCGCGCAATGCAGCGCACGGCCTTATAATCTTTCCCTGGGCATACCCTTGAGTGCATATCCGGTCATCGATGCGGCGCTGAAGCTGCTGGGTCTGCTCGCCCCCACCGTGAGTCTGGCGGATGCGGGCACCTTGTTGCATTCACCCTTCATTACCGGGTGGCCACTGGAAAGCAATGCGCGCGCGCGGCTTGATGCGCGCTTGCGGGCGTCGGGTGAACTCAATGTCACCGTGAAAACATTACGCTACCACGCCGGCAAGGCCCAGGGCGAGCATGCGTGCCCGGTGTTGGCGGGATTGCTCGATAGCTGGCAGCACGCCGTTCGCGAGTGTCCGCGCTCCGACCGTGCGGGACATTGGTCGGAACGATTCGCGGGATTGCTCAAGGCCATCGGATGGCCCCGGGGCCGCCCGTTGTCCAGTGACGAATATCAGGCCGCGGAAGCCTGGCGAGATTTATTGAGTGCGTTTGCCGCGTTGGAACCGGTGACCGAACCGATGACCGCGACCGCCGCGCTCGCGCAGTTACGACGCAGTGCCGCGCAACGCACTTTTCAACCGCAATCCGCGGCGCCGGTTCCGGTGCAGGTGCTGGGTGTACTTGAGGCCAGTGGCTTGCAGTTTGACGGCCTGTGGATCATGGGTTTACACGACGGTATCTGGCCGGCCGCGCCGCGACCCAACCCTTTCATCCCCTTGCCCGTGCAGCGCAACGCCGGCTTGCCCCATGCCAGTGAAGAACGTGAATTGACGGTGGCCCGCATCATGACCCGGCGTATGTTGGCAAGCGCCGAACAGGTGGTGGTGAGTTATCCGGAGCGCAGCGGCGATGAAGAGCTGCGTCCCAGCCCGCTGATTTCGCATCTTCCCCTGGAACCATCAGACAGCTTGAGCTTGTGGCCGGCGACGCACTGGCGCGATGACGTATATCGCAGTGCCCGCATCACGACCTTGCAACACGATGCCGCGCCACCGTTGGCGAGTGCTGAAACCAGGGGCGGCAGCACTGTGTTCAAACTCCAAGCCGCATGTCCGTTTCACGCGTTCGCGGAATTGCGTCTGGGCGCGCGCCCCCTGGGACAGGCGGAACTCGGCTTGGATGCGATGACGCGCGGCTCCCTGGTGCACCGGGTGCTGGAAAAAATATGGCGTGACTTACAAGACCATGAACGCTTGTGTGCAGTGGAGGACACGGTTTTGCAGGTGCAGGTCGATGCCGCGGTCGATAGCGCCATCGACGAGATTGCGCCGCATTATCCCCAGACCCTGACCGGGCGCTTCCGTGCTCTGGAAGCCGCGCGTTTAAGTCGGCAGGTACTGGCGTGGCTGGCATTGGAACGGCAACGGGAGCCGTTTCGCGTACTCGAGCAGGAGCAACAACACCAGGCGAACGTCGGCGGCGTGCAAGTGAGCCTGAAAATTGACCGTATCGACGCGCTGCCTGACGGTCGAAACATCGTCATCGATTACAAAACCGGCGACGTGTCACCCGGCAAGTGGTTCGGGGAACGTCCGGATGAACCGCAACTGCCCTTGTACAGCATGGCGGTCGGTGACCATGTTGCCGGCCTGGTGTTCGCGCAAGTCAGGGCAGGGAGCATGGCATTCAACGGCGTCACCGCCGCCGAAGGTTTGGTGCCGGGAGTGAAATCCTGGGAGAAACTGTCCCAAACGCGCACTCAGTTGTCATGGTCGGCGGTGCTGGCTGACTGGAGAGCAACAATGGAGCGGCTGGGGGAAGCCTATCGACACGGCATGTCGGAGGTTGATCCCAGGCGCAATCCTGATGCCTGTACTCATTGCGAGCTCGGACCTCTTTGTCGGATCAACGAGCTGACCCTGCTGGACGGCGCCGACGATCCGGAGGCATCGGCATGAGCGGACCGGAAACGATCGCGGATCAAGCGGCACGCGCCCGGGCACTGGACCCCAACACGTCGTTCATTGTGCAAGCGCCGGCGGGTTCCGGAAAAACCGGTTTGCTCAGTCAACGTTTTCTGAGGCTGCTGGCGGGCGTCGATGCGCCGGAAGAGATCGTAGCGATCACCTTCACGCGCAAAGCGGCCAGTGAAATGCGCCAGCGTATCTTGTCGGCGCTGGAGCAGGCCGGAAGTAATGCCGCGCCGGATTCCGATCACGAACGACATACCTGGGAACTGGCGCAACATGCCCTGGCGCGGGATCGGGAGCGGGGTTGGCAATTGCTGGCCAATCCCGCGCGCTTGCGCATTCAGACCATCGATTCTCTGTGCGCGGCGTTGGCGCGTCAGATGCCGATACTCTCGCGCTTTGGCGCGGTGCCCGCAATTGCCGAAGATGCCTCTCCGTTGTACCTGGACGCGGCTCGCAACACGATCGCGGAGCTGGAGTCGGAGGCGGCGTGGTCCGATGCCATTGCGCACTTGGTGCAACATCTGGACAATCGCCTGGATAAACTGCAGGACCTGATTTCGACCATGCTCGCGCGGCGCGATCAATGGTTGCGTCATATCGCCGATCCCAACCATGCGGCGCTGGCACGCGAGACCCTGGAAGCCGCCATGGCCAATCTTGTCAGTGACGCCCTGGCCCTGGTGTCGCCACAAATACCGGACACCTGTGTCCCGGAATTACTGAACCTGGCCCGTTTTGCCGCATCCCAGACGGCAGACCAGGCGGCGCCGATCGTCGCGTGCCTGGATCTGCAAATGCTGCCGGGCGCGCAAGTGACGGAACGCCGGCAATGGGAAGGGTTGGCGGCGTTGCTGTTGACCGGTGATGGTTCCTGGCGCAAGCGTATCACCAAGAACGAAGGTTTTCCCGCTGCCGGCAATGCCAAGAACGCGCAGGAGAAAGCGCTCTTCGATAATATGAAGCAGCGCATGGTGGCGCTGTTGAAGGCATTGGAGAGTGCGGAACCGCTGCGCGTGGCATTGGCGGCAATGCGTGCGTTGCCGCCACACCGCTATACCGATGAACAATGGGCAACCTTGCAAGCCTTGATCACGGCGTTACGGGTGGCGGCCGCCCATCTGGAATTGGTGTTCGGCGCGCGCGGTCAAGTGGATTTCCCCGCCCTGGTACAGGCGGCCATTCAGGCGCTCGGTGCACCACAGGCGCCAACCGACCTGGCGCTGGCCCTGGATTATCGCATTCGACACTTGCTGGTGGACGAATTTCAGGATACGTCTTTCAATCAATATGAACTGCTGAAACGCTTGACCGCCGGCTGGCAGGCACATGACGGTCATACCCTGTTCGTGGTAGGCGATCCAATGCAGTCAATTTACCGGTTCCGGGAAGCCGAAGTCGGTCTGTTCCTTGCCGCGCGCGCCCATGGCATCGGTCAGGTACCATTGGAATTTCTGCGGCTGATGGTGAATTTTCGTTCGCAGCAGGGTATCGTCGATTGGATTAATGAAAAATTTCCACAAGTGCTGGCGGCTCACGACAATGTCGCCGCCGGTGCCGTGTCCTATGCTCCGTCCACGGCCCGCCATGCCTTGTTGCCGGCACCGGCCGTCACTGTTTACCCGGCATTGGTTAACGATAAGACAGCGGAGGCGCAGCAGGTGGTTGCTATCGTCCAGCAAGCCCGCCGTGAACATGCGCACGGTACTACCGCGATTCTGGTGCGTGGGCGCAGTCATCTGACGGAGGTGGTGGCAGCGCTGCAACAGGCCAAGCTGCGCTTTCAAGCGGTGGAAATCGAACGCCTGGCGCACCGGCCGGTGGTGCAGGACTTGCTGGCGTTAACGCGAGCTCTGTGCCATGCCGGCGATCGCATCGCCTGGTTGGCGCTGCTGCGCGCGCCCTATTGCGGTTTGACGCTGGCTGATCTGTACCTGTTGGCCGGTGACGACAGTGAGCGCACACTGATTGATTTGCTGCACGAAGCCGCACGCGTGGAGCAATTGAGCGCCGCTGGCCGTCAGCGTCTCGCCCGGGTATTACCGGTGCTGGACACAGCGCTGGCGGAGCGAGCGCGCAGCTCGCTGCGCGCCGCCGTCGAAGGTGTGTGGATTGCCCTTGGGGGTCCGGCATGCGTGGCCGACGCGACCGATCTGGAAGATGGCGAAGTCTATTTGCAGTTACTGGAAAATCTCGGTACTGGCGGCGCACTGCCGGATGTCCATGAGCTTAATCAGCATGTCGAGCAATTGTTCGCCTTGCCCGATGTGGCAGCCAACAACGCCTTGCAACTGATGACCATGCACAAGGCCAAGGGGCTGGAGTTTGATACCGTGATTCTGCCCGGTTTGGGGCGCAAGCCGCGTCATGACGAAGAGAAATTGTTGCAGTGGCTGGAGCGCAGTCGGGAGTCCGGGGAGAGTGATCTGCTGCTGGCGCCGATCAGCGCTCAGGGTGAAGATAAGAATCCCATGGCGACTTATCTGCAGGGTTTGGCGCAGGCGAAAGGGCGCTATGAAGACGGCCGCTTATTGTATGTTGCCGCCACCCGCGCCCGGCAACGTCTGCATCTCCTGGGACATGTCACGGTGCAGGAACGGGAAGGCAGCGCGGTGCTGGCACCACCCCAGGCGGGCTCCCTGCTGGCGTGTTTGTGGCCGGTGGTGGCGCCGGACTTTCAGTCGGCGTTTGCCAGGCATGCTGATACCGCGGCGTTGTTGCAGGACCGGATTGCGCCGTCGCTGGCGGCGCAGCCGCGCAGTCTTCTGGCACCGGATTGGACAGCACCACCACCGCCGCCGGGCGTGGTATTGGCGGGCGCGGTGGCGGAACGGGCACCGGGTGAGTTGTTGGAGTTCGACTGGGCGGGCGAGACCGCGCGCCATGTCGGTACCGTCGTGCACCGTTTGTTGCAACACCTGGGGAAAACCGGTGTTGACGCGCCGGCTCTTCCGGATATGCAAAGTTTCCCACGGATCGCGCGCACTTTGCTGTTGCGGTTGGGCGTGCCCCAAGGCCATCTTGGGGTCGCTCTGGCGAAGGTCACCGCCGCCATGCAGGCGGTAGTGCAGGACCAGCGCGGTCAATGGATTTTAAGCAACCGGCACGCGGATGCCCGCTGCGAACTGGCGCTGAGCGGCGTGCGCGCGGGCTGGGTGAATCATCTGGTGATCGATCGCACCTTTGTTGACGAACATGGCACGCGCTGGATCATTGATTACAAAACCGGCGCCCACAGTGGCGGCGGTATCGAAGCATTTCTCGATCGTGAGCAGGAACGCTATCGTCCGCAACTGGAACGCTACGCAGACATCATGCGTCACCTGGACTCCCGGCCGATTCGGTTGGGTCTGTATTTTCCGCTGCTCGGGGGGTGGCGCGAGTGGTCCTCTGACACCTGACCGGTCGGCGGGTCACCGACACGGGACGGGGTGTTGCAGCAAGCGCATTAACGCAGGTGCGTGCCCATGTTTAGTAGGCGCCCCACGGATAACCGATGGTGATCACGGGAATAATTCCTTCCCGGCCGGCGGCGACTTCACCCCGCAGCACCGCACCGGAAGCGGTTACCATCCGTGCCCCAACACCATAGGCCAGACGCACATCGTTCCATAAATCCTGACGCTCGTCGGCAATGGTGGCGGCTTCCAGAAAAAACGCCACTTGAATCGTAGTACGAATGTCCCGGATCACATACCAATTGAACGGCGTGTGTTCATCCGTCAGATTCCAGCGAAACTCGGTGCCGATAAAGCGGGTGTGGGCACCGTTGTAACGGCCCTGGGGATAGGCCCGTAACCGGGTTTCACCACCCAGTGAACTGGCGGTGCCGTAACGGTTCGCGGCGATGGCGTTGTCGATGTATTGATCGCACTCGGCCCGGGCGGCGCTGTCCGTAAGCGAGGCGCAATACAGACCGGTTTCGCTTTCCAGAACCGCGCGGTCAGTTTCGCCCTGTTTGCTGACGTGCGCGTCGGAGTGCAAATAGTTGATCACCCAGGTGCTGCGTTTCCCCATGGGAAAATACACCGAGGTGTTGATATCGAGCAGCAGGTATTCGGGGCCATCGTTATGCTTGGGTGTTTGCCAGCCGCTGACATCCAACCGTGCTCCCAGACGCGGGTCTGAATGATCGTCGGTCAAGTCCATAAGCAAGCCAAAAACATTCTGGCCACCCCGGATTTTGCCGCCATCCTGCGTTTCCACGATTACTGCGCCGTCCTTGTCACGAATACTTTCCAGGCGCGCGGTATATAAATACCGAGCCACGTAAGCTTCCAGCCGGCGTTGATAAATACTGGCTGTCAATTGACCGCCATTGGCGACACTGTTGCCTAATTCGATCATATTATAATCGTTGGCATTGGTGTCCATGCCCCGTCCATTGTAACTTTGGGCGGTCAGTTTATTGATGCGTGATGAACCGATATCGAGTAACAAGTGCTCCGGTACCAGATGCACTTCGCTGACCCCCAGGGCGGCGCCTTTGACATCACCCGCGAGCCCCAATCCATAAAGATCGGTATAGGAATTGAAGGCATTGGTGACCGCGCCGATAAACGCGATGCCGGAACCGATGCCGGGGAGGCTGTAAGGGTAAGGAAATACGGCATAGCCGGTGTCGGTTTGAAATTGAGATTTGCGGCGTTCCGGTAACACGTCGCCCTCAGCGGCCGCCAGACCCGCCGCCAGCGTGCACACGATGACGCATGCCATCCGTTTCCAGTCATTCATACAGGTTCCTTCCTGAATGCAATGCTTGTTTGTCTCGTCGTCAACTGACAACGACGTTGACGGGGTCCATGCCACTAATTATAGGCGCGCCGGTGAAGAGTCGCCCAAGTTTATCGTTATATGCTCCATAAGAAATCCAAATATCACTCTATTTCACCCCTAATGGAGCGCAGTGGCGGGCAAGAAAGGTGTGCTTTAAAGAACGTGTTTTCGTAAAGATGTTTCCTGTGTGGCAATTGACCGATTCATGCCAGGGTCAGTTTCCAGCATCAACCCGCCATTTAGTTGATGCAGCATTGATGTCACTTCCCAAATTTTCGGCTTTAGGGTGCGCCTGCAACTGGCGCGAGATCCGTTGCGTCTGGGTCAGGTCCGGACGGATATTCCCGCGCGGGGAATATTCGTCCGGTGATGTTTACGGAAGGAGGTTAATCATTTGTTGATAACAAGTGCTCCGCAGGCGATGGGAAGGCTGGGGATATAGGTGCCATTCACGGTCAGGCCATGCATTACGATCGCCCGCTTGTGCAAAGGCTGCACGCTTGCCGGGTCCACGGTGAAGCTGACTTCATAGGATAAATTACCGTCGGCATCCACCAGATTGAAAGGGGGCAGCGGCAGCAGGATCGGGCCGTAAAAAGGCGCGCCTTCCTGAACCGATACTACGCCATCACCGTCGGTATCGGCCGCGCTGCCGGGACACACGGCGTTTTTCGCCGGATCATCGAAGCCGTGGATGTGTTGCGGGTGCGGTTTGTTCGGTTCCAGACCGGAAGCCTCGATGTGCAATGTGAGTTGTCGTCCCGTTAATTTTACCGCGGCCTTTGCCCAGATTCCGGAGTCGTTCAATGGCGTCAGCAGGATTTCCGCTTCTTGTTCCGCGGCTGCGACGCCAGCCGACGTGACGCACAGTACGCCCAGGACGGCCAGTAGTCGGGTCTGATAAGAGGTTAAATAATTCATACTGTTTTCTCTCCTTGGTTTGATGCGATGAGTGGTTTTTGTGAATGAGCGCTTCACCACTGGCCAACAGGCCCTGACGCCGGTTATTCCCAAGGAAAAAATATTTTCGTAGGTCGGGAATAAAAACCGGGGGTATCTGTTTGCTCCACAGGTACACGTTGAAATCAAACTGAAGAAAGAGGGAAATATGATCAATTCTAAACTGCGATACATTTGGGCGGGTATGCTGGCATGGGGTATGGCGATAGCGCCGGTACATGCGGACAACTTGGCGCAAATCAAGGTAAATTTGGATGGCGCCCAATGCACGCCTCCGGTCAGCACTAAAGCCAGCGGCCACGCGGAACTTACCCTTAATCGGGAAAGTGGCGAAATCTCAGGCACCATGACGCTGATGAATATCGATGGCAAGAAGGCGCATATTCACCTGGGTAAGCCGGGCGAGGGCGGCAAGGTGCTGGTGACGTTGGAGCAGAAGGACGATGCCACCTTTGTAATACCCGAGTTTACTACCATGGCCCAGGGTGATGTCGATGCCCTGATGCATGGGGGCGCCTATCTGCAAGTGCATACCGCCCAGTATCCGAAAGGCGAGTTGCGCGGCCAGATCATGCCGTAACACCAGCGCCGGGTAATAGCGCTGCTCCGATAAATTGTTATTGCCCGGCGCACCAACCTTTGACGGTTTCCAACCACAGTCATCACTCCCGCCCCCTGAAGCGCCATCAGCACGGTCAATGCCATGCACTGACATGGAAGAATCGTCACGATTGATGGTGATATCGCCATGGACACACACTTTTTCCTCGTCCGCAAGCGGGGCTTGGATGACAAATAGTGGCCACGACAGTGCACGACACCTGGGTGTGGCGATTCCGCCCGGTTGATTGCGCTGGCATGGCATATGCCACGGCGTGAAATAATCGTACAAATATGCCTGATGACGGCAAATTGCGCTATATATCAGTTGGTTTCGATCAAGAACCGCGACGATTCATGCCCTGAAATTATCGGTCGGCGCTCAAGATATCATTACCAACGTGGTATTTGTTTGCGTTAAAATAACTGACAACCGCATGTTTTACGCTGAGAGGCAGGAACAGCTTTCATCCGTCGATGGCTTGAAATTTTGCGAACCGTTTCGCGGTCTGATAATCCCAATCATTCCGGAACGGCAAAAGAGGACCCATGGCCACCACCCTGTACTGGCACGACTACGAGACTTTCGGCATTGATCCCCGGCGCGATCGGCCCGCCCAGTTCGCCGGGTTGCGTACCGACGAGGCGCTGCAAGAAGTGGGTGAGCCGCTTGTGGTCTACTGTCAGCCGACGCGCGACACTCTGCCGCACCCCGAAGCCTGTCTGCTCACCGGTATTACGCCCCAGGTGGCGCAGGCGCGGGGCGTACCGGAACCGGAGTTTATCGCCCGCGTGCATGGGGCATTGGCGCAGCCGGGTACCTGCGGCGTGGGTTACAACACGGTGCGCTTTGACGACGAAGTAACGCGTCATACCTTATACCGCAATTTCTACGACCCTTACGCCCGCGAATGGCAACATGGTAACTCCCGTTGGGATCTTATCGATCTGGTGCGCATGTGCCATGCACTGCGGCCGGATGGCATCATCTGGCCGCGTCATGCTGACGGCAAGCCCAGCTTTCGATTAGAAGATGTGGCCGCGGCTAATGGTATTGCGCATGAGGCCGCCCATGACGCCTTGTCCGATGTGCGCGCAACCATTGCCCTGGCGCGTCTGCTGCGCGAGCGCCAACCCCGGCTTTATGATTGGCTGTTCCAGTTGCGCAATAAACGCAAAGCGGCCGAGCTGTTGGATCTAACGGGTCAGCAACCGGTGCTGCACACCTCGCGCATGTATCCCGCGGAGACCGGTTGCACCACCCTGGTAATGCCGCTGGTGGCCGAGCCGGGCAATGCCAACAGCGTGCTGGTTTACGATTTACGCCAGGACCCGGCGCCGTTTCTGGCGTTGGATGAGGCGGCATTGCGTGGGCGTCTGTTCACCCGTGCCGACGCCTTGGCCGAGGGGGAAGCGCGGTTGCCGGTGAAATCGGTGAAAATCAACAAGTGTCCGGCCCTGGCGCCCCGCAATACTCTCGATGCCGCCGCCGCGACGCGTATTGCCATCGATCCCGATGCCTGCACGCGGCATTGGGAACTGTTGAAGACCCAAAAAGCATTTCAAGAACGTGTCGCGCAAGCCTACCAGGGCCGCGAGTTCGGTGCCGGCGGCGATGTGGATAGCGCCTTATATGAGGGATTCCTCGGCGATGCGGATCGCGCACTGTTGGCGCGGGTACGTGCGGCGTCGCCCGTGGCATTGGCGCAGTCCCGGTTTGACTTTCAGGATCAGCGCTTACCGGAACTGTTGTTCCGCTACCGTGCCCGGCACTGGCCGGAGACCCTGTCCACCGCAGAAGCGCAACGCTGGGAACAATTCCGTCGCCATCGCCTCCAGGACGCGGATGGAGGGGGTGGTATCACGTTGACCCAGTACCAAACGCGCATCGACGAATTGCGCGGGGAACGCGCCGGTGACAGCGCCGCTCAGGGTATACTGGATGACCTGGCGGCATGGGCGCGGGATTTAAATTGACTGGCGTCATCAACGGGGTCAGGTCTTTCGTTGGCACAATTGTATTTTAAAATGTTGCAGAGCAAGAACTGACCCCTGCAACACACTACTGAGGAACACATATGAGCGATTTACCCAGGTGCCCGGCATGTGGTTCGAACTACACATATGAAGACGGCGACAAATTCGTATGCCCGGAGTGCGCCAATGAATGGATCAAAGCGGTGGCCGCCGAGTCTTCCGAGATCAAACGTGTGGTCGATGCTTACGGCACGGTGCTGGCGAATGGCGATACCATTACCGTTATCAAGGATCTGAAGGTCAAGGGATCTTCCCACGTGGTCAAAGTTGGCACCAAGGTCAAGAACATTCGCCTGGTCGAAGGTGATCACGACATCGACTGTAAAGTCGCGGGCATTGGTCCGATGCAATTGCGGTCGGAGTTCGTCAAAAAGGCGTGATTCAGGCGCCTGGAATGCCGTTCTGTGCGGACCCTGCCTCGTGTCGTTGAGAATATCGATGCTGCTGCGATCCTTGTTGACATCGGATTGCAGCATACCTTCCTGCACCGAGTCATATTTTTCGAGTACCGTGATCGCGATTGAGGTCGGGTGTTTCCAAAGTCGGACAAGGTAACCGGGCGTCGACGTCGGCCTCAGCGCAGTCGCGCGGGGCCATCACCTTTAAGCGGAGGCTGCGGTCGTTGCACAGCGGGGTCGGCTTGTAATGCAGGCGCTGGTAACTGTTTCACCATGATATCGCCCGCATGTCCGCACCAGTGACAGGATTCGATACTTTCCCAGCCAAAGCCGGCATACCAAGCCTGTCGATCAAGAGTGAATAAATAGAGCTGACTCGTGCCGAACCGGGAGTGCGCCTCGCGCGCTAGCGCCTGACTCAGTGCCTGACCAATGCCCTGTTGACGAAATTGCGGCGCCACATACACGCCGCTCAACCATGGTGTGAGGTCCTCGCGTCCTGGCAGATCACAAACGCGCAAGGCGGCGGTACCCATCACTTGTCCGCCATCGTGCGCTACCCAGGCAATGGGCAGGGTGTCTCGATTCAGATGTTTGCGGAATCTGGCCACCCGATCTTCCAGCGTGTCTTGGTCGAGCAGCGCACGCCAATGCTGCCACACCCAGGGCGCCAGGGTGTCGATAAATTCGGGGTGATCGGCGAGCAGGTTGATTTGTATCATCATAGAATTCGGGGGCAGGTTATTTTTCGACACATTACTTTAATAGATGTTGCAAGGAAAGACCTGACCCCGCTACTATTCATAACCATATGCACAATACCTACATGAAGAGGGCTGTCACCCTCGCCGCAACCCACTCGCTGCACGGCGATAATGGACCTTTTGGCGCAGTGGTCGTACGCCGTGGGGAAGTTGTTGGCGAAGGCTGGAATCGCGTCGTCGAAAGCCGCGATCCCACGGCCCACGCCGAAATCGTTGCCATCCGCGAAGCGTGTCAGCACCTTGGCTCCAATGTGTTGGAAGACTGTGTGCTCTACAGCAGCTGCGAGCCGTGTCCCATGTGTCTGGCGGCTATGTATTGGGCACGGATACCAGAATTTTATTTCGCATGCACCCGCGAAGATGCCCGCAACGCCGGTTTTGACGACGATATGTTATATCGGCAAATTCAGTTGCCGCCCGCAGACAGAATGATCAAGGCGCATAAAATGCCGGCCGATGAAGCGCTGCGGGTGTTCGATCAATGGATTAAGAATCCGAATAGGATCCCTTATTAGGGAGACCAGGGCGATATGCCCACAGGTGTTGACACCTTGCGGAAGTGGGCCGAGAGGCTGAACGGGATGGTGGGAGCGTCAGCGTTCCCCGGTTTGCAGGCGCCACAATGCCGCGTAAATGCCCCCGTGCGCCAGCAACTGCGCGTGGCTGCCGGATTCGCTGATGCGGCCGCGTTCCAGTACATAAATACAGTGGGCGTGACGCACCGTCGACAGGCGATGGGCGATGATCAGGCTGGTGCGGCCAACCACCAGACGATCCAGCGAGCGTTGGATCGCGGCTTCGGTTTCGTTGTCCACGGCGGAGGTGGCTTCGTCCAGGATGAAGATCGGCGGATCTTTCAGAATGGCACGCGCCAGCGCCAGACGTTGCCGCTGGCCGCCGGATAACTTCATGCCCCGTTCTCCGACTTGCGTGTCATAACCCTGCGGCAGCGCACTGATAAATTCATGGGCTTCGGCGGCCTGGGCGGCGCGTACGATATCGGCACGGGGCACCTGGTGCGTACCGTAGGCGATGTTCTCCGCCACCGTGGCGTCCGCGAGAAAGGTGTCTTGCGCGACATAGCCGATGGCGCGGCGCAGATCCTGCAAATCGAGGGTATGAATGGCTTGGCCGTCGAGACGGATTTCACCCTGTTGAGGATCGTAAAAACGCAGCAGCAATTTGATCAAGGTGCTTTTGCCGCCGCCGGTGGCGCCCACAAACGCCACCGTCTCCCCCGCGGGAATGCGCAAATCAATGCCGTCGATGGCGGTGGCGCCGCCGTCCGGGTAGCTGAATTTCACTTGCGCCAATTCCAGTTCACCGCGTACCTGCGCCACGGGCAGAGGCTTACCCTCGTAGGTGATGGTGACCGGCGTGTGCAACAAGTCCAACACGCGCTGGATGGACGCCATCGAACGTTGATAGAGATCGGTCATTTCCGCCAGCCGGGTCATCGGCCACAGCAGGCGCTGGGTCAGATACACCAATACCGAATAACTGCCGACGCCGATGTCGCCGTTCAGCGCCAGCAAACCACCGTACAGCAAGGTTACGGTAAAACCGGCAAGGATGGCCATGCGAATCACCGGCGTGATTGCCGCCGACCAGCGAATCGCTTCGGTGTTGCGCGCGCGGTAGGCATCCGAGGCGCCGCGGATATGATCGGCTTCGAAGTCTTCGGCGGCGTAGGCTTTCACCGTGGTGATGCCCGATAAATTATTGTTGAGCCGAGTCGCCAGCGCGCCGGCCGCCACGCGTACCGCAGTGTAGCGCGGCGCGAGCCGCGATTGAAACCAAAACGCGCCGTACAGAATCAACGGCACCGGTATCAAGGCGAGGAACGCGAGTTGCTGAGTAATCACAAAAAATACCGCACCCACCATAATCGACCCGAAGAACACTTGAATCAGGTCGTTCGCGCCGCCATTGAGAAAACGCTCCATCTGATTAATGTCTTCATTGAGAATTGCCAGCAGATTGCCCGAGCGATTGCGCTCGAAATAAGCGAGATCCAGACGCTGTACATGGCGATAGGCCTCCATGCGTAAATCATGCTGCAGGTTCTGGGCAAGATCGCGCCAGCGCAGTTGATAGAGATATTCGAACAGCGATTCCCCCACCCAGATGATGACCGTGAGCAGTGCCAGGGCGACCAGTTGATCCTTGGGTTCGGCCACGCCCAGGCGCGCCAGAAACGATGCCTTTTGATTGACCACCACATCGACGGCGACGCCGATCAAAATTTCCGGCAATACGTCAAACAACTTGTTGAGAATTGAATACACGGTGGCGGTCGTGACTTGCGAGCGGTAGTGCGCGGCGTAGCCGAAGAGGCGTTGTAAAGGATGCATGTGGGTCACTGAATCGACGATGAATCGGGTATGGCCACTATACACCGGTGCCAGACGCCTGGTCGTCTAGTCTTTCTTTGGTTTATGCGCCAGGATATAGCCGAGCACGCTGAAACCCAGTGAGCCAATTTCCATATCCTGGAAGCCGGCATGCCGCACCAGCGCCGCAACTTCATCGATCATATGCTGGGCTTTGTGACCATGCAGCAGGGTTATGGGATTGATCGTGAACTGCTTGTTCCGGGCACGGCCGATTTCCACGATCAGCATTCGTCCCCCGGGCTTGAGTACGCGCTGAATTTCACTGAGTGCGCCTGCGCGGGTGTCCGCGGGCAGGTGATGCAGTACCAGCGTGCATAACACCACATCAAAACTCGCATCGGCACAAGGCAAAGACTGCGCGACTGCGGTTTCAAAGGTGACTGGTACGGCATGGCGCGCCGCTTTGTCTGTGGCGCGCGTGACCATTTCCGCAGCGGCATCCACGCCGTGAACTCTGCCGCCGGCGCCAACGCGCTGCGCCGCGGCCAGTGCCAAGGTGCCGGTACCGCAGCCCACATCGAGCACATGCTCGCCCGCGGTAACACCGGTGAGGTCCAGCATGTGTTCCCGCGCACGGGATTCCTGTCCGAGGAAGAGCAACGCGACCAACCAATCGTAGCGGCGGGCCCAGCGGATCAGGACACCCGGCGTGGCCCCGGCATGGTGGCGCCCATGAAGTGCGACCATCATGCCGCCACCGGCCAGCAATGCCGCCAAGGCATGCAGGGCGACACCGCCAATGGCCACGGACCCTAGCACCGGCCAGCCAGCCGGCCAATTGAGCAGCAGCAATGCGCTGGCGATAAGAATGACACCCAGCAGCAAATGGCGGTTAAAAAAATTGGAATGGGGCTTTACCGGCAGGTCGTGGTTCATGTTTCCTCCTGGGTGATTAGCGCAAGAACGCGCGCACGATTTCCATCAGATCAGTCACGGCCTCGTCCTGCTGCGCGCTGGGTTTGCTGTGTTCATCAAGCACATGCAAGCGAATGTGACCCTCGATGATTTCCAGCATCAGCCCATTGAGCGCGCCACGGCAGGCGGCTACCGTTTGCAGTATATGGAACGGTTCCTTGTCCTCGAGCAGGGCGCGTTCCACGCCTTCCACCTGGCCGCGGATGCGGCGTACGCGGTGCAGTAATTTTTCTCGGTCACGGACGGTATGGCTCATTGCTTTAATATAGGGTAGGGGGGTATAGTATGTCAAGACCCATTAAAGAGGACCCGCTATGCTTATCCAAGATCTTGACACTTGGCGTCATTCTCATAATTTTGTGGAGGATAGAAGCCATGCCGAACGGAGCACGACCTGGGTAATGCTGCTTACCGGGGTCATGATGGTGGTGGAAGTGGTCGCCGGCATTGTGCTGGGTTCAATGGCCTTGCTCGCCGATGGTTGGCATATGGCGACCCATGTCGCCGCCTTCGGTATCGCGGTGTTTGCCTATCGGTATGCGCGCCAGCACGCGGAGAATCCACGCTACTCCTTTGGCACCGGCAAGGTCAGCGTCCTGGGAGGCTTCGCCAGCGCTGTCGCGCTGGCGGTGGTGGCGTTGGTGATGGCGTTGGAATCCAGCATGCGCATGTTGTCGCCGCACACGATTCTGTTCGACGAGGCGATTGCTGTGGCGGTCGTGGGCCTGGCGGTCAATGTGGTCAGCGGTATTTTGTTACACCGTCATGGGGGGCATGACCATGACCACGACCACGACCACGACCACGGATTCGCTCATCAGGATCATAACTTGCGCGCTGCCTACCTGCACGTGCTCGCGGATGCATTGACTTCCGTGTTCGCCATTGTCGCCCTGATCGCCGGCAAGTTTCTCGGTTGGACCTGGTTGGATCCGGTGATGGGTCTGGTGGGCGCGGTGGTGATCGCGCGCTGGTCGTGGCAATTGATTGGTGATACCGGCCATGTACTCCTCGACGGCACCGCGGATGCTGCCGTGGGTGGCGCAATAGTTCGCGCATTGGAGTGTGACGCCGAAAACGGTATCGTCGATTTGCATGTGTGGCAAGTCGGGTCGCAGCACTACGCTGTTGAATTGTCTCTGGTAACGTCGCGGCCGCGGGCGCCTGCGTATTACAAACAACTGTTAAGTCATATTCCGAGGCTGGCCCATGTGCTGATCGAAGTGAATCCCAGCCGCGTACCGACCGATCCGGCGCATCCGGGATAAGTGGCGATTGCGATACTCACTATTGGTGTATTTGCTCCCCGGATTGACTGATATCCATCGGTTCTGGTTTTTTCCCGCGCCAGGCGACCACACCCGGAGGCTCGGGTAAATTCGCACAGTTGACCAATTCCATCAGCAGGTCACGTTTCAGATTATCCAGCCAGCGTGGTGATCCCGTGCATCATTGCCAGGGCAAACTGACAACGGTAGCCTTCGTTACTGCCCCGGTGCTCATCACGAAAATCTTGACCCGCATGGGTGGCAGTGCCCAACAGACGCCTGTGGCACAGGCCCGCAAGATAGAGCCGTTTGCCGCCGGTCAACTGAAAAATGAAATCAAGTAAGCACGTGAAGATGCGAACTAGAAATCTTCGATCAGTTTTTTCAGCCGATTCTCCAGTGCCACCGGTGCTGTGTTCTTGCCGGAATTTTTCAGGCGCTCATTGAGCTCGCGCTCGATCTGGGCGCGGGAAAAACAACTGCGACAATGGTCCAGATGGTGTTCGATCATGGCAACAGATTTCTTGTCCGTCAGCTCACCGTTAACATACGCATAGAGATGATCAAACGCTTCCAGGCAATCACTGTCCACGCTTTCAGGTGTATCGGACTTGTCGGTCATGAGTGGGACTCCATCAGGTAATTCTCGGAAATAAGGCCTGCTTCTTGGGCATGTTGCCACAGGGCTTTTTGTAACAAGGTGCGGCCTCGATTCATGCGCGAGCGAACGGTTCCGGGCGAGACACCCAGAACCTCGGCGGTTTCGTCGTAGGAAAGTCCTTCGACGTTGATCAGTACCACGGCGGACCGGAACGACTCAGGCAAACTTTCGATGGCACGGATCAGATCTTCACCTAGCAAATTGTTTACCACCTCGCGCTCCGGATTCGCCCACCAGTTGAGAAACTCGTCGGGCTGCTTGACCAGCAGCGATGCAATTTCACTGTCACTGTCCGATGTCGCCAATTCATCATAGGCAAATTCAACGGGTCGGACGGATTTCTTGCGGTAGTCACTGATGTAGCAGTTGTGAAGAATACGAAAAATCCACGGCCGAAAACGCTTCTCGTCCTCAAGGTTGTCGATGGCAGTCCACGCCCTGGTCGCCGTTTCCGCAACCAGATCCTGGGCATCGGCGCTGTTTCTGGTCAGGCGATGAGCCACCGAGTACAGCGAATCCATATTTTTGCGGATGTTCCTGCTGAAAAACGCCTTTTTTTCTTGTGCTTCAGACACTATGCTATCCTGCGCTTAAGTTGAACCAGTTAGCCTGTATACCACTTTACAGAGACAGACGCTAGGTTGCGCCTGGCTGGATGCTGTGTCACCCCGAAGGCGCTGCGCTACAGGACCCCGGATAGGCTACACAAGCGTATAAACCTCCCGCGGTATCAGCCGCAGGCGCAATAACATCATGAATCAATACGCGATATGTCTATGTCAGGTCCCGGCGCATAGCGATACTCCGAGACCTGACATTCATTATGCGTTAAAAAGTGAGCGTAGCAGCTCCCTCGCTGACAACGGCCAGCATCGCTACTGATCCGGCAAGTTCCACGCCATCCATGAGATCTTCTTTTTCATAGCCGCGTACCTTGGCGCACGGTGGACAAACCATGATGGTGCCTCCGCTTTCGATGATGTTGTGAATCATGTCCTTGACCGGCGGGTCCAGGGGGTTCATGCGCGCCACTTCCACCGCCCGCTTGCGGGCCCAATCCGCGCCTGAACTCACCAGGAATATAGTGACATGGTAACCCGATGCGATGCCGCCATTGGCCACGCTCCAGGCGACGGAGGCGCGCTCATCATCGAATCCGCGTGTGACCACAACAACCAGTTTTTTAGTATTTGACATTTTTCCCCCTAGGGTTGATTTGAGTTAACAGCTTCATTTGTTTCGCATTTACATCATGCTTACGTGTTAAGACGCGAGGAGTAAGCGTTCAGGTCCCGGAGTTAGCCAAAATATCGAAAAAAATCACTGGCGGCCACCTGCCAGTAACCGGCGACGCCGTGGGCTCACGACGAGCGGTGGCACCAACTCTATATGTTAAATGCGAAATTTGAGGTCACTGCAATAAGCGGATAAGTGGAGCTGGAACATTTCAATCTGCCCTGGTGGCATGGGCGGCGGCATGTGACCCACCCGCAGACGGTGGTAATGTCGTCCGCAACACGAGACACGGTTCTCAAATCCAGCAGAAGAAATACCCAGGTCGGACTTTTCCATGCGCCCGCCGGCAAACAAACAGTTAGCACCTGCAATATTTCCGCATGCCGGTTACGCACCAATCCTATCGATCGGCGCGGCAAGTACTGTGAATGCAGTCTGACCTCATCAGCGACAGTCTTTGATAATTCGCGCCATTCGTAATATGCCATGACCACATGACTTTTAATTTTTTGAAAAAATACCTGCGACTGGCCAGTTCCGGGAGCCACCACAACATCGACTGCCACTCCGTTCGGATTATTGGATTCCCTATAGATCTCAGTGGCGCAGACTTCCAGGTTTTCATTGATGAGTGCCACCCATCCGCCCTGAGTGTCATCGCGATCTTTCGTTTCCACGACCCAGCCACCGGTATTATAAATCTGCACCGGCCCGGGATAGCCGGCAAACGCCTGCGAAACGTCGCTACTCTTCCCGCCGTGATCGCCAGGCTGCAAACGTTCGAAATCGACGAATTCCCGGTGAGTGTAACCTTTACGCGGCGTTTGCTGCGGGAGAACGGCTGGTCCCTATTGTTCACCAAGCGGGTTATTGCCGAATACAAAAGATTTTTGGTTTTACCGTTGGTTACGGCCTATCCTGTGATCCCTGCCGATGCCGTGGAGCAAGCGTGGCGCTTGCATCTCTCATATATGCACGCTTATTGGCATCGATTATGTGACGAGGTGCTGGGGCGGCCCGTCCACCACGAGATCACATCAGCCGATAGGGAAGGCGAGTCGCAATATTTGAGCCGCGACACGGCTACCCTGCAATACTATAAATTCTTATTCGGGCTTGAGACAGGTTTTTCCTGCATCATTAAGAATCGCTAGTGTTGCAACACAAGATCTGATTCCGTTGCCCATTGCTATGGGGATGCGGATTTTTCCCCATGCCGAGCGGTCTCCCAGGCATGAATCGCGTGCAGGCGCGGTTCGCCCCAGTGATAGCCCCCGAGTTTGCCGCTCTGCTGTATGACCCGATGACAAGGGATGAGAAAGGCGATCGGGTTGGCGCCGACGGCACCACCGACGGCTCGGGCAGCGCGGGGTCGGCCCAAGGCTTGAGCAAGTTGCGAGTAGCTAACCACCGCGCTGGTCGGAATACGGAGCAAGGCCTTCCACACGCTGACCTGAAAATTGGTGCCCGTGACATATAAGGTTAACGGGCGGTCCGGTTTGCGGTCATGGTTGAACATGGCGTCGATCATGGCTTGGGTGGCGCTCCGGTTTTCATGCATTGCCGCCAATGGCCATTGGTGATGCAATACCGCCAGTTGCTCGTCGATGGCGCTGTAGTCCAGGAAACTGAGTTTACAGATACCGCGTGTGGTAGTGGCAATAAAAATATTGCCGAACGGGGAGGGGTGCACCGCATACTCGATGCTCAGGTTCTTGCCACGTTGCTTGTACTCGCCCGGGGTGACCGCCTCCAGTCGGATAAAGTGATCATACAATCGTGAACCACTGCTCAGCCCCAGTGCGTCGGACACTGACAACAGGGATTGGGATTCGGATAACAATTGTTTTGCCCGTTCCACAGTGAGAACCTGCAAGTATCGCTTGGGTGTCACGCCCACCCAGCGGCAAAACAAGCGTTGAAAATGAAACGGGCTGATATGCAAATGGGCCGCGACTTCCTCCAGCGTCGGCTGCCGGCTGACATGGGCGGTGATAAAAGTAATCGCTTCGGCGATGCGTTCGTAGTCAGACATGGTTGCTTCATCAATAGTCGGTGGTCACTCGCTCGTCCCCCATCGGCCGCGCCAAGTTGCGCCCGACGCCGCCATTCCGGCCACGCTATTCTCCGGTCGGCAAACTCCCGAGCATCGGAACCGTCCTTTGCCGGGGTTACCCCATGAAGATACCGAGTTTGTTCGAGCGGCGTTCAATATTGCCTGACATGCAGGGTGTTGCTGAGTATGGACACTATGGGGGATTTACTGGCGGCAGGCGACCCGAATCTTGCGGTATGTCGTCGCTACCTCTGGATGCCTGTCATCAAGCGATGGGTGGGTGTGCCGGAATGGCAGCGAGCGGTTACCCCGCGAAATCAAACTGTTACACGACGGTTGCGGGACGGTAAACCGAATTTTCCCTGGTGATGATCACGATCGGTCCCGTGATGGGACCGGTTCGTTGCTGGAATGGTGCCCAGGAGAGGACTTGAACCTCCACGGGATTGCTCCCACCAGCACCTGAAGCTGGCGTGTATACCAATTTCACCACCTGGGCAGGGGTTCCGCGCTGGCGCGGGCCGGTAAGGGGTGCAACTGTACCCATCCCTTGTGTTTCTGTCAATGTTGGAGGATCATGCCCCCTGAAATTATTTGGAGATCTACACTATAAATATGAGTCGAGAACAGGACCCCCACTGGCAGCGGGAAACCGAGAAATACGAAAAACCCATTGCCAGCCGCGAATTTATCATCTCTTTGCTGGAGCAGCGGGGAGAACCCCTCACTTACGCCCACCTTGTCAAAGCGTTAAACCTCGAATCCGAAGACGACTTGGAAGCGCTGCGCCGCCGTCTCAAGGCCATGGTACGGGACGGACAGTTGATTAAAAATCGCACGGAGGGCTATGCCCCCCTGTCCAAGATGGATTTGATCAAAGGCCGGATCATTGGCCACCCGGACGGCTTTGGCTTTCTGGTACCCGACGAGGGTGGGGACGACCTGTTTATGTCCGCCAAGGAAATGCGCGCCGTAATGCACGGCGACCGGGTGGTGGCCCGGGTGGCGGGATTGGATCGGCGCCGTAATCGTAAGGAAGGCGCGATCGTCGATGTCCTGGAGCGCGCGCATCCGGAAGTTATCGGCCGGTTCATGCAGGATGCCGGGGTCGCCTTTGTGGTGCCCGACAATAAACGCATTACCCAGGACATCGTGGTGCCACCGCAGGATACCCTGGACGCCCGTAACGGTCAGATCGTGGTGGTGGCGATTCAGGAACCACCGACTCGCTACCGGCAGGCGATTGGCAAGGTGATCGAAGTGGTTGGGGACCATATGGCCCCGGGTATGGAAATCGATATCGCGATCCGCGACCACAACCTGCCGCAAGCCTGGAACGAGGCGATCCAGGAGGAAATTACCCATCTCGATCCGCAACAAATCCCCCAGGATGCGATTCAGGGCCGGGAAGATCTGCGTAAATTACCGCTGGTGACAATCGACGGCGAAGACGCTCGGGATTTCGACGATGCGGTGTTTTGTGAACCCAAGGGCAAGGGCTGGCGCCTGCTGGTGGCCATCGCCGACGTGTCCCATTACGTCAAACCGGGCACGGCCCTGGATACCGAAGCCCGGGAACGGGGCAATTCGGTTTATTTTCCCGAGCGCGTCATTCCAATGCTGCCGGAAATACTGTCCAACGGCTTGTGTTCCCTGAACCCCAAGGTGGATCGCCTGTGCATGGTATGCGAGATGGTGATCGGCGCCAACGGCACGGTAAAAGACTACCGGTTTTTCGAAGGCGTGATGCGTTCCCAGGCGCGGCTCACCTACAACCAGGTCGCCGCCATGCTGGTGGAACGCAACATGGAGACGATCCGCCAGTACGAAGCGGTGTTACCGCACCTGGAAAATCTCTACGCCTGTTATCATGCGCTGGCGGGCATCCGCACCAAACGCGGCGCCATCGATTTCGATACCACGGAAACCAAGATCGTGTTTGGTCTCGATCGCAAGATCGAACGCATCGTACCCCTGGTGCGCAATGACGCCCACAAGCTGATCGAAGAATGCATGATCGCCGCCAACGTAGCCGCCGCGGATTTTCTGTTAAAGAAGGAAGTACCCGCCGTCTACCGCATTCACGAAGGGCCGAGTCACGAAAAACTGACGGATTTGCGCGCGTTCCTGGCGGAGTTGGGCCTGTCGCTGCCCGGTGGTGACAAACCTGAAGCCAAGCATTACGCCAAGTTGTTGGACAGCGTTCGGGAACGGCCCGACCGGCACCTGATTCAAACCGTGATGTTGCGCAGCTTGAGTCAAGCGGTGTACCACCCCGACAACGTGGGTCATTTCGGTCTGGCGTTCGATCACTATACCCATTTCACGTCACCCATCCGCCGCTATCCGGACCTGCTGGTGCACCGGGCGATCCGCCATCTGGTGCGCGGTAAAAAGGTGTCGGCATTCAGGTATTCCCACGGCGACATGCAAAGCTTCGGTGAACATTGTTCCATGACCGAACGCCGGGCCGATGAGGCGACTCGTGATGCGGTGGACTGGCTCAAATGCGAATACATGATGGACAAGGTTGGGGAGGTGTTTCCGGGCATCATCACCTCGGTCACCGGTTTCGGCCTGTTCGTGGAGTTGAACGACATCTTCGTCGAGGGTTTGGTGCACGTGACCGCCCTGGACAGTGATTACTATCATTTTGACCCGGTCAAACACCACTTGCTGGGCGAGCGCAGCGGCCGATCCTACCGTTTGGCGGACCCGGTCACCGTGCAGGTGGCGCGCGTCGATCTGGAAGATCGCAAGATCGATTTTCTGATGGCCGAGGATGCGACACAGTCAGCGGAGGGTGGTCAGGCCAAGAAACAGGCCGGCAGCAAGCGTGACAAGGGACGCCACCGGAAACGTGGGAAAGGTAAAGCCGGCAGCGGCAGTGAGCGCTCCGACGCCCAAGCCGTGAACAAGAAAGCCGGGCAAGCTGCCGGCAAAACCACCGCGAAAAAGACCAGCAAGAAAACCGCCGGCAACAGCACCAAGAAAGCCGGGGGCAAGGCGGTCGGCAGCGTCAAGAAAAAATCCAAAAAAGCCCGCAGTCGCCGGCGTAAATCCGGGGCCAAGGCAGCGCCGTGACCGAGGTTTATCTGTATGGCGTACATGCGGTGCAGGCCGCACTGCAGGCCGGCGACCGGGTGCAGACCGTGTGGTTCGATAAAGAGCGCCGGGATCAGCGCATGGAAGCCGTGCTGCAACTGGCGCAACAAGCGGGAATACCCGCGCACGGTATTGCCCGGCAGGATGTGACCGAGCGCGCCGGCACCGAAAAGCACCAGGGCGTGGTAGCGGCTTGCCGACCGCAACACGAATACCAGGAGGGTGATCTGGAACACCTGCTGGCGCGCACGCCGGTGCCTCTGGTGCTGGTGTTGGACAATATCCAGGACCCGCACAATCTGGGCGCCTGCCTGCGCAGCGCCGATGCGGCGGGTGTCAGTTGTGTGGTCGTGCCCCGGGACAACGCCGCGCCGGTGAGTGCGGTGGTGCGTAAGGTCGCTTCCGGCGCGGTGGAAACCGTGCCCCTGGTACGGGTGACCAACCTGGCGCGCGCCCTACGCCGATTGAAAGACCTCGGGTTATGGCTGGTGGGTACGGCAGGGGAGGCGGAGCAAACCCTCTATCAGATCGATTTAACCGGTCCCACGGTGTTGCTGATGGGTGGGGAAGGCAAGGGATTGCGGCGTCTGACCCGGGAGCATTGCGATTATCTGGTGTCCTTGCCAATGCAAGGCATGGTGTCCAGTCTGAATGTGTCAGTAGCCACCGGCGTGTGTCTGTTTGAAGCGCTCAGACAACGCCGCGCGCGACAGATAGCGATGCAAGCCGGTCAATAGTCCCCCGGTCAGTAAGCCACAATCGTCCCCGGTACCGCGAGCGGTAATCAGGGATTAAAATCCTGCACCAATTCTTCGATCTCGATGCCTTCTTTACCACGACCAACGACCATGCGGATCTTGCCCTGGGTGGCGATGGCGCTTTGGGCATCGCTGCCCTGGGTGGTTGAAATGATGTCACCGCTGCCAATCGCCTTAGTGTTTTCCCAGCTCCAACCGACACCCTTGAAATCCAGGGAGCGCTGGGTGGTGGATGCGAAGAAACGCTCGTATTCCTGCCGCAGTGTGTTGATGCCACGATAGGATTCCGTGCGGACATCCGCGCTGAATAAGCGCAGGTACTGGTCCAGGTTTCCGGTTTCGTAGAAGCGCAGAAATTTGGATACCAGAATGTCCAGCTCCCGTTTGTCGACCGGTGCTTCATTGGGGCTGGTGGCGACTTGGGTCGCAGTCGCGACACCGGTATCGGGCGTATTAACAGCACCAGTATCCGCGCCGATGGCGGGAGCAACCGCTGTTTCCGCAAGGGGTTCTGTTGCCGGATTAAAAGTTGATACCGGCTCGGCCAGTGCTACCACCGGGCGACTCAGTGCAAAAGTGGTGGTGCCTGCCGGTTTATGGAAACGGGTGATCGGTGCCGGGCGTTCCTCGGCCAAGGACCAGATACTGTCGTCATCGAAAACATTGACGCCCGGCAGCAAATCGAAAGGCAGCATGGCGGAGATCGGATAGTGCGGCGATGATGCTGACTCGGGAGTGGTGACAGGAGTGGCGTTGAGCGCCGGCGCGTTATCCGTAATTTGACCGCTACCGGCCGTGTCAGGCCCGGAAACCGGCGGCGCGCCGCGGGTTTGCGCAGGCTCCGAAAGCACGGCGCCGGGCGCGGGTGCGGATCGCGCACCGGTGATGCTGGACAGGGGCTGCGTGGGCGCGGGCTTGGGACGGCTTTCCGGAGCCGGTTCGCGGCGTATCACGCTGGTGCGCGTACTGTTAGCGGTCGCTGGTTTCGCACCGTTATGCGTACTGCTGACAATGTCTTCTATGGTCAGATCCTCGGCAAATTCCATTTTTTTTGCCTGTATCAGACTTTTGTAAATGCGCGCAGTCATGGTGTCTATTTCCGGGCTGTGCGGCTGGTTGGCGTTCCCGTTCCGGTGATTTGTGTCAACAGCGGTGTCCGGCACCAAGGTGCCCTCGCTGAGCAGGTTACCGATCAGGAACGTCAGTGCGCCCAACGCGCCAACGACCGACAGTGCCACGATGGTGTAGGTTCGCATCCGGCCCCGTTTATAGACACTGACGATCTTGTCGTTGGCCAGTATCACCAACCGGATTATCTGCTGCATCACCTTATTATTCAGCGCGTCGAGCGTGGAGATCAGCGTGGGAAGCCACGACAGGTCGGCGCGGCGAACCGGGCGCCGGCTCTTGCCTACCCGAACTGGCCGGTCCTCACTGAGGGCAGTCAATTCCGGATCGTCGTTCAAGGGCGTCAGGATGGGCGGTGTATTGTCGGGTCGCACGCGGTTGAGCGCCGCCCGCATCATCCGTTGGTAGGGCGCCGGGTCCCTGATCTTGCCTGCCACCAGTCCTAATTCCGATTCGAAATCCGTGTTGTCGCGTTTTTTGGGTGGGGGTACCGGCGGCAGCAGCGGCAAAGAGGGGGTGCCCGCGGGCTTTGGTGTTTGATTGCGCATCAGCCGGCTGACGATAGCGTCGGTATAGGCGCCGTCGATCACATGATTTTGGTCCCGGAACGCGGATTTCAGCAGATGATCGCAGATGCGATTGATGCGTCCCGGTATGCCACCGGTGTAAGCATGAATCTGGCGCAGTGCTTCCAGGGTGAGATGGGGATCGTCCTTCCATTCAGCGTGCTGCAAGCGGTGCAATATATAGGCTTGGGTTTCCTCGGGCGAGAACGGGTGCAGGTAGATGCGCGCCACGATAACCTTGCGCAAACCTGAAAATTCTTCCTTGTTGAGCGTGAACAAGAGTTCACGCCGGCCGAACAGCAGTATTTGCACCAACGGCTTTTTGCCCACTTTGTGGCCTGCAAGCACGCGCAGCATTTCCAGGGATTTATGGCTCAGGTTCTGGGCATCATCAATGATAAAAATGCCGCGTCCGCCGTGAGCGCCGATGCGCGCCAGATAGATACCGATATCACGAAACAAGTCGGCATTGGTGTCACCGGCCGAATTCAGCCCAAGCTTGGTGGCGATCAGTCGCAGCAGATCTTCGGGGCCGGATTTCTTCGCGGCCACGTGCGCGACGTGAAACAATTCCGTTTGATACTGGCCGGCCAATAGGGTGGCAAGGCTTGATTTACCGGTGCCGGGCGCGCCGGAAATAACGATAAATCCTTCGCCACGAGCCATGCCTGACGCCAGGTTACCGAAGGTTTTTTCATTGCTGCTATCAGCATAAAAGTAAAAATCGGGGATCTGCGTGAACGGTTGCGCTGTCATGTCAAAAAAATCTTGGTACATTGTGCTTAGCCAGAGTGATGATTACTGTTCGTGTACTATCAAACTGGTCCATCAGATTTCCGGGCACTGGATATAATCCGCCAGGGTGTCCTGTGAATCCAATATGGAATTACTGCCTCCTGCCGGCATGACGGTAACTACCCGTATTCAGGAGTATAGCCAGATACTGGTGTACTTCCAGGCACCCGCTACCGGCACGCCCTGGTTGTTTCCCCCGGGATACGGACCATACCTGGAATACGACGTTAAATTGTACTACAGGTCGGCCGGAATAGTGCCACTTTCATGTTATGTCACAGCGGCGTGATAGCACAGCCCGTGATATCGAATCCTCAGTTACGATGCTGGCGCCGATGTTCCCGGCACGAAGTGGCAACAACTTGACGCCACTCAGGGCGGGGAGGTGACGGAATTCTGATGTGACACACCGGCATTGTCTGTGCGGTTATAGCCTGGTTATCAAGCGGTTGCGGCAGCGGCGGGATCGGTGGACTGGTCTGTCCTGCATGCCTCCGGGTTTCCGTCGCGTTAATTTGAGTTGCTCCCCTTGTCTGCAATGCCTTTCCTTAGTAAAATACCGCTCTTTTCACCGAAGCCTTGCTTCACCGGAACGCGCCGGGAAGCTATTGGGGTCACCCATAACCTTAAGGAGCGCATATGCGTCACTATGAAATCGTGTTTCTGGTCCATCCGGATCAGAGCGAGCAAGTCCCTGCCATGATCGAACGCTATCGTGGCATGATCGAAACCAACGGTGGCAAGATCCACCGCCTTGAAGATTGGGGCCGGCGCCAGTTGGCATATCCCATCAACAAGATTCACAAGGCACACTATATCCTGATGAATATCGAGTGCGACCAGGAGTCCCTCACCGAGCTTTCCAGTGCCTTCAAGTTCAATGATGCCGTAATCCGGAATCTGGTGTTGAGTCGTAAAGAGGCCGTCACCGGGCAATCTCCCATCCTCAAGGCTAAAGAGGAAGGTGATGCGCGTGAGAAATATGAGGCCCGCCGCAGCAGTTCTGAAGGGACTGCAGATACCGAAACCGATGTCGAGCCTGAAGAGGTGGTCGACGAGGAAGAGGCTGCGATCGTCTGATCATACGACGATACTTGCACACCATATATACCGCTACGGATACATCATTTAGAGGAAAGTTATCATGGCACGTTTTATTCGCCGCAAAAAGTTCTGCCAGTTTACCGCCGATGGCACCAAAGAGATCGATTACAAAGATATCAATACGCTGAAGAACTTCATCACCGAAAGCGGGAAAATTGTCCCCAGCCGTATTACCGGCACCAAGGCCCGTTACCAGCGGCAACTCGCGATTGCCATTAAGCGTTCCCGGTACATCGCCTTGCTGCCGTACTGCGACGCTCATAAATAATCCGGGCGGGGTGGTGGTTACCCGGTGCTGGCCGCCGGGTAAATAATCATGCGAGCAATTGCTTTATACATCATGCGCGGGCGCATGCAGGCCGTACTGGTAGCGGTGGTTGGCATGGCATTATCGCTGATCATGCCACCGCTGAGCTATATCAGTGGCGCGGTCGTGGGTCTGGTGGCGCTGCGTCGGGGATGGCGTGACGGCGCCATTGTCATGGCGCTGGCGATGGTGGCGGTATCCTTGCTGATGATGTTGTCCCTTGGCCATCCCATGTTCGCGCTGGTCTATGGCGTTGTGGTGTGGCTGCCGGTATTGGTGTTGACGCAGGTGTTGCGCCGGTCGGTATCGCTGCAATTGACTTTCATTGGCGCGCTGGGAATTGGATTGGCGGTGGTTGTGGTGGTCCACGTGCTGCTCGCCGAGCCGGTAAGCTGGTGGCGGGATCAGATTCTGCAGCCCCTGTTCGCCAATGTTCTTGCCCAGGGCGAGTTGAGCGCGGAGCAACGCATATCGTTGCAGCAGATGATCGAGATCACTTCCCAATACATGACCGGTATTGTCGCCTCGGCGCTGGTGCTAAGCAGTTTGTTCAGCCTGTTCATTGCCCGGTGGTGGCAGGCGCTGTTGTATAACCCCGATGGATTTGGACAGGAGTTTCGGTCCCTGCGGTTGGGCAAGACCCTTGCCGCGATTACCGTGCTGACATTGGCGCTTTCGTATCTGCAACTCGGGTCATTCACGGTGGTTGTCCGGGAAGTGGCCATGTTGCTGTTGGTGCTGGCGGTGTTGCAAGGGGTGGCTCTGGTGCATGCTGTGGTGGCGCTCAGAAAAGCCCATGTTGGCTGGCTGGTGGGGATGTACCTTTTGATGTTTGCCGCGCTCCCGCAGATCGCCATGGTGTTAGCCGTGACGGCGGTCATGGATGCGTGGTTGGATTTGCGGCGCCGCCTGGCTTCGGGCTCAGGCTCCGGTCCACCGGCGCCTCTGGATGATAATTAATGGCTCTTGTGAGGTATAAAGATGGACGTAATATTGTTGGAAAAAGTACAGAACCTGGGAAATCTGGGTGACAAGGTTAAAGTGCGCTCCGGCTATGGTCGGAACTTTCTGATTCCCAATGGCAAGGCGGTATTCGCCACGGAAACGAATATCAAGAAATTCGAGGAGCGTCGTGCTGAACTGGAACAGCAGGCTGCGCAGAACTTGGGCAGCGCACAGGATCGTGCAAGGGCCTTCGAAAACTTGAGCATCACGATCGCGCGCAAGGCGGGTGACGAAGGCAAACTGTTCGGTTCCATCGGCACTGTCGATATCGCCGAAGCGGTGACCAATGCCGGCGTGAAGCTGGAAAAGCATGAAGTGCGTCTGCCGGCGGGTGCGATCCGTCAGATTGGTGACTACGACATCGCATTGCACCTGCATACTGACATCGACGTCAGTATCAAGCTGTCCGTTATCGCGGAATAATATCGTGCGCCGGTCCGCGCAAGCGCGGCACCGGCGCAGGTATTACCTTTTTTCCCGTGCTGCAGACGCGTAGCGCGGTCGATATGCTCCGAGAATGTGCCCGTCTGTGGCCCTGCCGATTTCCGTTGTTGATGATTGCCGAACAGATTCGGGGAAATAGTTGCCCGCTATCGACGTCCCGTTGTTTTCATCTTTTCAGGTTTGGAGGATAATTGCATTTGCTTGGAGAGCATATCAGGCACCGAAGGCAACTGGTCTTACTTCCGTCCGAGGAACACCATCCATGACTGAACTGGTTTACCCCAACGAGTCAACGGGCGTGAGCGCCGATGTTTTGAAAGTGCCGCCCCATTCCATTGATGCGGAGCAAGCCGTACTGGGCGCACTGCTGCTGGATGGCGAGGCGTGGGATCGGGTGGCTGATGTGATCACGGAAGACGACTTTTACCGCCATGACCACCGCCTGATCTTTCGGGCGGTGAATCACGTTTTCGACCGCAATGATCCCTGTGACGCCATTACCGTGTCCGAGTATCTGGACAGTATCAAGGAGCTGGGTAATGTCGGCGGCATGGCATACATCGCCGCACTGGCCCGCAATACGCCCACCGCCGCCAATGTGCGCGCCTATGCCACGCGCGTGCGTGAGCGTTCGGTGTTGCGGCAGTTGATCCGCGTCGGTACCGATATCAGCAACGCCGCCTATCAACCGGAGGGACGCACCAGCGATCAACTGCTGGACTATGCGGAGCAGCAAGTGTTCCAGATCGCCGATCACAGTGTGCACCGGGGTGGCGGTCCGGCATCCATTCGGGATTTATTGACGGCGGTGGTCGATCGTATCGATGCGCTCTATGAACAGGACAGTCCCTACACCGGTCTGGCCACCAGCTTTTCCGATTTCGACGAGAAGACCTCCGGATTGCAGAACTCCGATTTGATCATTATTGCGGGTCGGCCCTCGATGGGGAAAACGACCTTCGCGATGAATATCGCCGAGAATATTGCCATCAAGCACAAGGCGCCGGTGGCGGTGTTCAGCATGGAAATGCCCGGGGAACAATTGGCCATGCGCATGATGTCGTCCCTGGGACGCATCGATCAACACCGGGTGCGCACCGGCAAGCTGATGGAAGAAGATTGGCCGCGTCTGACCTCCGCGGTCAGTCTACTGGCGGAAGCGCCCATCTTCATCGATGACACCCCGGCACTGACGCCCAATGAGCTGCGGGCACGCTGCCGGCGGTTGAAACGGGAGCATGATCTCGGCCTGGTGGTCATCGACTATTTGCAGCTGATGCAATCCCCCGGTGCCGGCGACAATCGGGTGAATGAAATCAGTGATATTTCACGTAATCTCAAAGCGCTGGCCAAGGAATTGAAGATTCCGGTGATCGCGTTGTCGCAGTTGAATCGCAGCCTGGAGCAGCGCCCCAACAAGCGGCCGGTGATGTCGGATTTACGTGAGTGCGTGACCGGGGATACATTGGTCACATTAGCTGACGGTCGGCGCTTGCCGATTGCCACGTTGGACGGAACGACACCGGAAGTGGTCACCATGGATGAACACGGGAAGCTGCACAACGCGATGACGGATAAAATCTGGCGTGTGGGGAAAAAGCCGGTATTCCATGTGCATCTGGCCAGCGGTCGCAGCATACGGGCTACGGCAAAACATCGTTTATATGCCATCGATGGCTGGCGTCAAATAGGGAATTTTCGGGTGGGAGACCGGCTGGCTATCGCCCGCGTGATCTCCGAACCAGCGCAGCTTGAAACCTGGTCTGACGAACGGGTGGCCTTGCTCGGCCAACTTATTGGCGACGGCAGCTATATCAGCGGCCAGCCGCTTCGCTACACGACGGCGTCGCCGGAAAACAGCCGTTTGGTGCGTGAGGCGGCGGAAAATGAATTCGGCGCTACGGTCAATCGGCATGATATAAAGGACAAGAATTGGCATCAACTGGTGTTCAGCGGTAATGGGAACCGCTGGCATCCCGCTGGTATCAACAAATGGTTGCGTGATTTGGGGATCTTCGGGCAACGCTCTTTTCAAAAAAGAATTCCCGATAGCGCGTTTCGCCTGGGTAACCGGCAAGTCGCTTTGTTGCTGCAGCACCTGTGGGCAACTGACGGTACGATATATACGCGCAAACCCGGTGCCCAAGGCAGTCATGCCATTCATTTCAGTACCAATAGCCACGGCTTGGCACGGGATGTTGCCGCATTACTGTTAAGATTGGGAATTGTGGCCCGTATCCACAGTGTACAGCAAGGTGATTATCGACCGGTACATATGGTGCATGTCTCGGGCAGTGTCGATCAGTTGGCATTCATGCGGCAGGTGGGTGCTTTCGGCCCGCGCGCTGCTCAGGCGCAAACACTAACTAAGGTTTTAGCAGGAGTAGTCGCCAATACTAACGCGGATACCGTGCCGCATGAAATCTTTGCGCGGGTTCGTGTGGCCATGGAGGCGGCAGGCATCAGCCGGCGGGCGATGGCGCAGCTGCGGGGTACCTCCTACGGAGGCAAGTCTCATTTTCGTTTTGCGCCCTCAAGACAAGTGCTGAACAGTTATGCCGAAATACTGCAGGACGATAGTTTGAGAATGTTGGCCGAAAATGATTTGTTCTGGGATCGTATCGTCGCCATCGAGCCGGCGGGTGAGGAAGATGTCTATGATCTTACCGTGCCTGGTCCGGCTTCCTGGCTGGCTGACGGCATAGTGAGCCATAACTCCGGAGCCATCGAGCAGGACGCGGACGTTATCGTGTTTATCTACCGCGACGAGGTGTATAACGAAGACAGTCCGGACAAGGGGATCGCGGAAATCATCATCGGCAAGCAGCGTAATGGCCCGATCGGTACCGTGCGCTTGACCTTTCTGGGCAAGTACACCCGATTCGAGAATTTCATTTCCGATAATTATCATTATGAGGGCCCGGAATGACGCGACCCGCCCGGGTGACACTGGACCTGGCGGCACTGCTCCACAACCTGACTCAAGTGCGGCGTCATGCGCCGGGTGCCAGGGTGGTGGCGGTGGTCAAGGCCAACGCCTATGGTCACGGCGCCGTGGTGTGCGGCCAGACACTGGCTGCCGCCGGGGTGGACGCACTTGGGGTGGCCTGTCTGGATGAAGCGCTGGAGCTGCGGCAGGCGGGTATTTCAAGTCCAATCCTGCTGCTGGAAGGCGTGTTCTCCTACAGTGAAATGCAAGCGGTCATCCAGCATCAATTGGACGTGGTGGTGCATAGCGACGAACAAATCGCCTTCCTGCAACAGGCGTTGGCAACCGCGGCCGCATCCGGTTGGCACCCGCGTGTATGGTTGAAAGTGGAAACCGGGATGCATCGCCTGGGTTTTCTGCCGGAGCAGGTGGCGCCGGTGTTGCAGCGCCTGCGGGCGCTGCCTGGTGGTGCATTCTGGCCTGTGGTAATGATGAGTCACTTGGCTAATGCCGGCAACCGCGATGATGATTACACCCGCACGCAGGCACAGGCGTTCGATGCGGTGTGCGCGCCCTTGCCGCCGGGTATGGACCGCAGTCTGGCCAATTCCGCTGCTGTTCTGTTGTGGCCGGACACTCATCACCAATGGGTGCGTCCGGGGATCATGCTCTATGGGATATCGCCGGTACCGGAGTATTCCGCGGCGCACTTCGATTTACGACCGGTGATGACGGTGACGTCCGAAATTATCGAAATCAAGCATTGCCGCAAGGGCGATACCGTGGGTTATAACCGTACCTGGACCTGTCCTGAGGATATGATGGTGGGGGTCGTGGCCTTCGGTTATGGCGATGGCTATCCGCGCCATACCCGCGAGTTGACGCCGGTCTGGATCAATGGTGCGCTGGTGCCGCTGATTGGCGTAATTTCCATGGATATGTTGACCGTAGATTTGCGTACCCAGCCTGGCGCCCGGATCGGTGATGCGGTTGAGCTTTGGGGTACACACTTGCCGGTAGAAACTATTGCCGGCTGCGCCGGTACCATTCCTTACGAGTTGGTTTGCCGGATTACCCGGCGTGTACAAGTTATGCCTCGTGGTGACTCAGCGGTCGCTGCCCCACAGATATAGACTTTGCGTGTAGCGATTGCTGGCTTGATCCAGAATCGAGGATAAGATTTTGTACACCACGTCATTGTAGTGGATGCCACTGGCGCTACGATTGAACTCCACGTACTTGGCCAGTTCCTCCTGGGACAAATTGCGGTAGGTGAACAGGAGAAATTCAAGGATCTGCCCGCTGCTGCCTTTGACAAAGGAATCCTTCTGGTCTTGGATGGGTGCTACCCGTTCTTGATAATTGCTCTGCGTCAGGGACCCGGAGGCGGCAAGCACACTGCTCAGGGTCATTTTCATGATACTGATGGCAAGATCACCGGTGATTTCCTCACTATGCATGGCTTTGGCCAATGCGCTTATCGATTGCAAAAAAGTTGCCGCCGGCGGATTTGCCCTTACTTCGCTCAGAAACTGGTCCATGGCTTCCATGTTTTGATCGGTGCCGTTCAGTTCTTCGATCTCTTTTATCTTTCTGCCGAGTGGTGAATGCAGCCAGGCGACAACATTTTTCAGGTCTTCGGGGGATAATTCCTTTTGAATGTAGTTTAACGCCACGCCCTGTGATAACTCCTCATCAAAGGACTTGTTGACGAGGGCGCCAATTTCCCGCAAGTCGTCCTTGGAGATCACCTTAGCGGCAGTTTCGTGGGCCTGCGCATAATGCAGGCTGGCGATGACCGTGGCGGGAAAACTGTTGACCTGGGCGGCAATACCGGAATCACGATAGATAGTGAGCGCATCCGTGTCGGCAGCATGTGCTGTGACGCAAACCCATAAGATAAAAATGGTAGTCACGATGCGTAGCAAGTGGCGCAATTTTTTCATGGAATTCTGCCCGGAATCTTTTCGTTGGTTGGTAAGCATTGTATCGGCGCAAATAAACAATTATTTGACGGGATAAATGCGGGTGTCGCGGGTGTGCCGGCGATGGTGCCCACGTGGGATGCGGCATCATGGTCCTTGCTGGCACGCGGATCGATGACGGAGATTAGACAATGAGGAATATTCGGCTAGTATTAGCTACTTACCCAGGGGGCTGCAATGAGTAATGTGACAACTAAGCTTTCCAAGGAAGCTGGCGAAATGACCATCACCGTGCATGGCCGATTTACCTACGACGTGCATAAAGACTTCCGCGATGCCTACGAGCGGGTTGATCCATCACAGCTCCGATTTGTCGTGGATCTCGCGTATACGGAATATATGGACAGCGCGGCTTTGGGGATGCTGTTACTGCTGCGGGAGCGAGCCGGTGGTGACCAGGCGCAGATCAAGTTGATCAACTGCAGCAAGGAGTTGCTGCAGTTGATCAAACTTACGAATTTTCACAGTCTTTTCGAAATAGCCTAGCGTTAAACAGCCTGGCGGGTCGGCAGCGAGGTCAACCCGGTTTCTTGCCGGTATAGGCCGAGAAAATGCTCAGTTCGGTGCGTCGGGTTACTTCCGCAAAACCAACATTGCGCAATGCCTCCAGCACTTTTTCCGGCGCTACACAGGCTTCGATCGTGTCCCAGTAGTACTCGAACAACAAGACCGTTTCTCCATGCCGGGTCGTCAGGCGGGTAAGCAGCGGGACGATGCCTTTCATGTACGCTTTGAGAAGCAGTGTCGAAATTTTATACTTGGGGCGGGTGATTTCCAGTATGCACACCGTACCGCCCGGCTTCAGCACCCGGAAATATTCGCTGAACACCTGCTCCAGATTGGACAGGTGGCGCAGCGCATAGCCCATGCTCAGGAAATCGAACTGATTCGCCGGCACCGGCAGTTGTTCGCCCATGGCCTGAATTGTCGGCACATTGAGCAATTTTCGGGCTTCCGCCAGCATGCCGGCGCTGGGATCCAGACCGATCACCTTGCTGGGATCGCCGACAATGCCGATGGCTTCCCGGGCCACCAGGCCGGTGCCCATGGCTACGTCCAGCACTTCCATGCCTTCTTTCAAACCGGCCTTTAACAGGCATTGGCGTCGGTGCCAGGAACCGGAACCAAAGGCCATCATGCGTTCCACGCGATCATAATTCTGGGCGGTACGGTCAAAGATGCCGCGCACGAATTGTTTACGCGCACCCTCATCCTCGTAATAGTCTTTCAGGATGGGATGTGGGGCCTTGACGTGATTTTCAGGTGTAATATGAGTATCGTTTTTCATGGCGAAAGATTCTAGCAGATGCCCCGCTAGAAACCCATAGATAAACAACGTCCGAGCGGCGGATTCCCGCGCAGTGGTGACAGGATGACCGATCGCCGCATACGGTGGGTTGTGAGCCACAATGCGCTTGGCCTGGGCGCGGGAAACTGACTGACCGGTGGTATGATGCGGAGCAATAAATGGTGGGAGATGCTTCTTGGCCAAAACGGACCGAATGGTTTATGTGTGTAATGCCTGCGGTTCCCGGCAAAATAAATGGTCGGGCCAGTGCGGCGACTGTGGCGCATGGAATACCCTTGAGGAAACGAGGGCAATAGAGGTTAAGGGTACTGGTCGGGGCCGCGGCTACAGCGGCGAGGTCAGCGCCGTGCAGACCTTTGAGAGTATTACGGTACACCGGGATACCCGTATTGTTTCCGGTCTTTCGGAGTTGGATCGGGTCTTGGGGGGTGGCATCGTCAGCGGTTCAGTCACCATGATCGGCGGTGATCCGGGAATTGGCAAGTCTACTTTATTATTGCAGTTGTTGGCGGCCGTCAGTCAACAGGTGTCGACGCTCTATGTCACCGGCGAGGAATCGCTGCAGCAGATCCGAATTCGGGCGCAGCGCCTGGGACTGGAACAGGTGCCGATGAAGCTGGTCACGGAAACCCATGTGGAACGGATTCTGGACATCATTCGCCAGGAACAACCGCAAGTACTGGTGATTGATTCTATTCAAACGGTATTTACCGATGCGCTGGCCAGCGCGCCCGGCAGTGTCAGTCAATTACGGGAAAGCACCGCGCTCCTGGTACGGTTCGCCAAACAATCCGGGACCGCGATTTTTATTGTCGGGCATGTTACCAAGGAAGGCGCGCTGGCCGGACCACGGGTGCTGGAGCACATGGTGGATACGGTGCTGTATTTTGAAGGCGAGGCCAGCAATCAATATCGCATGTTGCGCGCGGTCAAGAATCGCTTCGGCCCGGTGAATGAACTGGGTGTGTTCGCCATGCTCGAGGGCGGTCTACGGGTGGTGACCAATCCATCCGCGATATTCTTGTCGCGTCATCAACAACCGATACCCGGGAGCACGATACTGGTCACGCGCGAAGGCAGCCGGCCTCTTCTGGTGGAGGTGCAAGCCCTGGTCGATGACAGCCATTTGGCCAACCCGCGCCGTGTCACTTTGGGGTTGGAGCAAAATCGGCTGGCCATGTTGCTGGCGGTGCTGCATCGCCACGCCCAGATCACGACCTACGATCAGGATGTGTTCGTGAATGTGGTAGGGGGTATGCGCGTCACCGAAACCGGGGCGGACCTGGCGGTGTTGAGCGCGGTGCTGTCGAGTCTGCGCAACCGCGCGCCCCAAACGGGGCTGGTGTTATTTGGCGAAGTGGGGCTGGCGGGCGAGGTGCGTCCCATTCAAGCCGGCGCGGACCGGTTGAAAGAAGCGGCGAAGCATGGTTTTTCCCGCGCCATCGTGCCCGCCGCCAACGCCGGCAAGCAGACCCGCATCGAAGGTTTGGAAATCGTGCCGGTGCAGCGGCTGAGCGAGGCGCTGGAGCAGTTGTGGTGATGCGGTGCTCTCGGTGCATACACCCAGGCATGGTGTCGAGTAGGGTGCGTCATACGCACCCTACAATCAGTGACGTTGCATAATGCGCGGCGGCGCTTTTATACAGGCTTGCACCCTGCGCTCATACCGTGACGGTGTGATGCGCGGGAGGTACGAGCTGGCGTGGGATTCAGTTGTTTTTTGGTAAACGACACACGATAAAACGATAACTCTTGTAACGTTCAAACACTTCCGCGCTGCGGTAACCGGAAAAGTATTTGTACTGCATGCGATCGAGTTTTTTGCGCAACAGCTTGCTGGCCAGCCAGTAGGACTTGGGGTAATTGCTCTGCAGGTAATGTCCCAGGGTTTCGCTGACCGGTTTCACCTTATGCATGAGAAAATCGTTGAGCAGGTCGATGTTCGGGCTGACCTGCTTGGTGATGTCCTGGTCGATTTCCAGTTGCAGCTGGCTGTTGTGCAGGGCCTCGTAAAAGTTGGTCAGGCGATGGCCGCCGCCGAAACTGCGATCACCGGGGAGTCCGTCCTTGTGGTGCTCGGTCTTGAAAAAATCACAAATCACCACGATACCGCCGGGTTTGAGGATCTGCGCCAGCAGCGGCAAGGAGTCTTTCATCGGGATGTATTGGAAACTTTCACTGAACAAGGCGACGTCATAATAAGCGCGGTAGGCATCCGCTGGAAACTCCTCGAACGTGCATTCGAAAATCTTGCTGGTATTGCCGGGAAATGCCTGCAAGCGCTGTTGCACCAGTTTGCTCAGGCCCGCCGCCGGAATCACACCGTCCGCGAGATAACCACGGGCGAGCATTTGCGACATGATGTGACCGGTGCCGCAGCCGATATCCAGCACGCGCACCGACTGCTCGGGAGGAGGGAATGCGGACAGCAGTTTCTCCGTGTAGCGTTGCTGGGCCTGGGTGACGTTGTGGTAGTTGAGTTCGATATCGCTTTCCCACAATCCGTAATGCAAATCGTCGACGCCCAGTATCTGTTGACCCAGGACCAACCCCAGTTCTTTGCTATCCATTTTTTCTGTTGCCATTTACATCTTACTCGCTGCGTATGGTGAATATAGTCAAGGTGAATTTGCCGCCGTTACCTGTGCATCAGGCTGCCAGTGCCTACTGACGCAGCAGGGCCAGAATACGCACTGTCTCGGTCACGTATGATTTGCGCTGAAACAATACCTGCCAGCGTGCGCCCCCACACTGCATCCACAATATCGCGGAACGGATACCCGCCAGCAGGATGGCGCGCACTTTGTTGGCGTTGTTCGGATTGGACAAGTGTCCATGCTGCCCCTGGACGATGATCTTTGGCGGTATGGTGCTGACTGTTTTTTGGTAGATGTCCGCCAGACGCGCGATAACGTTATCATGACCGTTATGGAATAACTTCGCCTGCTCGGTCGCTCCGGATATACCTTCGGCTATTTGCTGCAGAACTTGCGGTTTTTTGGTCAGCTTCTTCGCCAGATGTAACAATGCAACCACGTATTGGGTAACCTGCATGTCGTAGCGATGGCGGTCATTACTCAGCTGCCGCTTCAGCACCGACAAGCCGGTGATCACGCCGTTGATGTCGCCATAGACATCCTCCACGGAATCCGTATCGATTTTAAAGATGCTGTTGATGCTGGATTCCAGGGCGGCGTTATCCGTCATGCCCTGGGTGGCGATCTGATGCACAAGATAGGCGGCCTGAAACGTGCCGGCCAGGGCGAGGGTACGGTCCTTGATGGTCTGGGCCATGCGGGTAACTGCTCTTGTCTGGTTAGTGGGTGGTTTCGATTATACCGCCACCCAGACAGATATCACCGTTGTAAAATACGACGGACTGTCCCAGGGTGACCGCGCGTTGCGGCCGATTGAATACCACCGTGGCGGAGTCCGCCTCGAGTTGGGTGATCGTGCACGCCTGATCCGGCTGGCGATAACGGGTCTTGCAGTGACAGTGCAATGGCAACGCGGGCGCAGCGCCGGCAACCCAATGCAGGTCGACCGCGGTCAATCGCGAGCTGAACAACAATGGGTGATCATGCCCCTGGGCAACGATCAAGGCATTTTCCTCAAGGTTCTTGGCCACTACATACCAGGGCGATTCCGTTGCGTCCTTGAGGCCGCCGATGCCCAGGCCTTTGCGCTGCCCCAGGGTGTGATACATCAATCCGTCGTGGGTGCCGATCACTTTACCCTCGGGGGTGCGAATATCGCCCGGTTGTGCCGGCAGATAACGCATCAGGAAAGGCTTGAAATTGCGTTCGCCAATGAAACAAATGCCGGTGCTGTCCTTCTTGCCGTGGGTGACCAAGCCTTCGCGGCGGGCGATGTGTCGCACCTCGTCCTTGGTGAGCGAGCCTAAGGGAAACAAGCTGTGTTCCAGCTGCCGTTGTCCCAGGGTATAGAGAAAGTAAGTCTGGTCCTTGGCACCATCCCGGGCGGTGCCTAGTAACCAACCGTCTTTACCCGCCACCTTGCGCGCATAGTGACCGGTGGCGATAAAACGCGCACCCAATGCCAGCGCCTGTTCCAGAAAGACATTGAATTTGATTTCCCGGTTACACAGGATATCCGGATTAGGTGTGCGGCCGCGCCGAAACTCGTCGAGGCAGTGCTCAAATACCCGCTCCCAATATTCCGCGGCAAAATTGCGCGTCACCAGAGGCAGGGACAGGTGGCGGGCGACACTTTGGGCATCTTTCAGGTCAACGGCAGCGGAACAATGGCCGGTGGTATCGTCTTCTTCCCAGTTTTTCATGAACAATGCGCTGACGTCGAACTCCGCGCGCAGCAGGCTGGCGGCGACCGAAGAATCGACGCCGCCGGATAGACCCACCACGACTTTGGCGCGTGGTTGGGACCGGGTGGAGGCATCAGTAAATGAGCAGTTGTCGGCGACCGTATACATTAGTTGGCGTATTTATTGAGTCAGGGCGGCATTTTAACTGAAAATTGACCATAATTTCAGAGCAGATTCACTAAAATCTCCAAAGGGTACTGTTTACCCGCGAGAAAATCCTGAAAACCCT
>JAHECY010000193.1 GCA_024641505.1 Gammaproteobacteria bacterium | reverse complement strand
GCATAGTAGCCAAATGCTCATCGTAATGGGTGGGACAGGGTGAAGGCCTGAACCTGAAGATCAGTGAGGAGCCTGTGCAGCTTAACGTCTCCATGCCCGACCGGGTTGAGGAGCGTTAGCGTAAAATCAGAAGCCAGCACTACTCAGAGGTGATCCGCCACGCGATTATCAACCCGATGTTAATCAGATGGTCTTAATGTGAAAGTTAACGGGACAGCAGTGATTATTTTTGTAGATTTCCTCGTGTTTGCATACCGTCTACACGAGAAAGCATAAAAAGAAAGGAATTGTCACTTATAGATAAAAATGGTGCTAGCGGCATGGGTCGAAACCGTGGCCGGCTGACCAAAAGCAACGATCAAGAGGTACGTTAAGGAAACAACAAGCCGTAATAAACAACCCCACAAGTCTTCTACAAGCATATTTAAGCTGGATGTTTACCAAAGTACCGCAATGCGCACCGATTAACTTACGAACAAAATCGGCGGAGGGAGTATTTCTGGACCTACCGTGGACTTACGAGGCATTTGGCGAGTTTTCAGTTGCCGTGTAAACACCGCTAACTTTTGAAATCATTGGTCGGAGTGAGAGGATTCGAACCTCCGACCCCTGCCTCCCGAAGGCAGTGCTCTACCAGGCTGAGCCACACTCCGATATTTGGAAAGGTACTATCTATAGTAATTATCTAATAATTACGTTCAACTGAAAACCGGGCCAGCAGACGCAGGGCGTCGAGGTGGAGGGATTCGGGGAGACCCTCCAGGGCTGCCAGGGCACGGTCGGCTTCTGCTTGCGCCGCTCGCGCAGTGTACGCAATGGCGCCGGTGGTTTCAATGGCGTGGCGCACTTTATCGATGTTGTCGCGGCGGGCGTTTTCGATGGCGTCGCGGATCAGGGTGGTGTCGTCGGGGCTGCCGTGGGCCATGGCATATATTAAAGGTAAGGTGGGTTTGCCTTCGGCCAGGTCGTCGCCGATGTTTTTGCCGATTTCCTCGGGGGTGGCGCTGTAGTCCAGAACGTCGTCGACGATTTGAAACGCGGTGCCCAGGTGCATGCCGAATTCGGCCAGTTGCCGGGTATGCTGTTCCGGGGCGCCGGCAATGATGCCGCCCAGGCGGCTGGCGGCTTCGAACAGTTTGGCGGTTTTGCAGCGGATGACATTAAGATAGCGTTCTTCGGTGGTGTCCGGGTCGTGGCAGTTGAGCAGCTGCATGACCTCACCTTCGGCAATGGTATTAGTGGCATGGGCCAGGACTTCCATGATCGGCATGCTGCCGACTTCCACCATCATTTCAAAGGACCGCGAATAGAGAAAATCCCCCACCAGTACCGCGGCTTCATTGCCCCAGATGGCATTGGCGGTGTCGTGGCCCCGGCGCAGGTCTGAGGCGTCGACCACGTCGTCGTGCAGCAGGGTGGCGGTGTGAATAAATTCGACAATGGTGGCAAGATTGATATGGTATTTGCCTTGGTAGCCCATGGCCTGGGCGCTGAGCAGGCTGAGCACCGGGCGCAGGCGCTTGCCGCCGCTATTGATAATATAGGCGCCCATCTGGTTGATCAGGGCCACATCGGACTTGAGGCGGTCCATGATCATGGCGTTGACTGCCAGCATGTCCTCCTGCACCAGGGTGTAAACGTCGGCGATTTCCCGAATTTTACTGTTGGTGGCGGGAGCCAGGGGGCTGAATACCATTGCTGAGGACATAAATATCCTATATTATGTGCGTTTATTTTGGGCGCTTGCGCGGCTAGAACTTCACATTTGGCATATTATGATGTTTGACCTCTGTATGCGCAAACGCTAAAATTCGCGTTCCCTCACGTGGGGGGCTATTTTCTTTATATTTGGAGCACATCATGTACGCGGTTATCGAAACGGGCGGCAAACAGTACCGGGTCAAACAGGGCCAGTCCCTGCGTGTGGAAACCCTGCCGGGCGAAGCCGGCGACGCCATTAAATTGGACAAAGTATTACTGGTAGGCGAGGGCGCTGCAGTTAAAGTGGGCACTCCCTATATTGCAGGCGGCACAGTGGCCGCTACTATCAAGAATCATGGCCGGGGCGTGAAGCTCAAGATCGTGAAATTCCGCCGCCGTAAGCATCATCAAAAGATCACCGGCCACCGGCAGAACTACACCGAGATTGAAATCACCGGTATCTCAGCAGCGTAATTTTAAGGTAGGACACAGCAATGGCACACAAAAAAGCAGGCGGCAGTACTCGTAACGGTCGCGATTCAGCAGCCCAACGCCTTGGCGTGAAGCGCTTCGGGGGTCAGGAAGTTCTGGCCGGTAACATTCTGGTGCGTCAACGGGGTACCCGTTTTCATCCCGGCGTGAATGTGATGAAGGGTCGCGATGACACCTTGTTTGCAACCGCTAACGGCATCGTGGAGTTCGTTACCAAAGGTCCGAAAAGCCGTAAGTACGTGTGCGTACGCGCGGCCTGATCTCAACTGACATTGGTAGGAAAAAAGCCCCGCTTCGACGGGGCTTTTTCTTATGCACCAGGTAAATCGTTATGAAATTCGTGGACGAAGCCCGCATCCGGGTGGAAGCAGGCAAGGGTGGCAACGGGTGCGTGAGCTTCCGGCGTGAGAAGTACATTCCCTTCGGTGGTCCCGACGGCGGTGATGGCGGCGACGGTGGCAGCGTTTACCTGGTGGCGGATTCCGGGCTGAATACTCTGGCGGATTTTCGCTATACGCGCAAATACAAGGCGCCCAACGGCCAGGGCGGCATGGGCAAACAGATGACCGGCAAGAGCGGTGAGGATTTATTGATCCGGGTGCCGCTGGGCACCGTGGTCAAGGATCAGGATACCGACGAAGTCATCGGCGATGTGGTGGCGGAAGATCAGCCGCTGCTGGTGGCCAAGGGCGGTCATCATGGCATCGGCAATATCCATTTCAAGAGCAGCACCAACCGCGCGCCGCGCCAGAGTACGCCGGGGCAGCCGGGCGAGCTGCGTCATTTGCTGCTGGAACTGAAAGTGCTGGCGGATGTGGGGCTGCTTGGTCTGCCCAATGCCGGCAAGTCCACGTTTATACGCGCCGTGTCCGCGGCCCGGCCCAAGGTGGCCGATTATCCCTTTACCACCTTGTATCCCAATCTGGGCGTGGTGCGGGTGGAAGAAGAGAAGAGCTTTGTGGTGGCGGACATTCCCGGCCTGATCGAGGGCGCCGCCGAAGGTCTGGGACTGGGCATTCAATTTCTCAAGCATTTGGCGCGCACGCGTTTGCTGTTGCATATCGTGGATATCGGGCAACCGGAAGAGCTGGGTGATCCGGTGCAGGATATTCGCATCATCGAAGCGGAGTTGCACAAATACGATGCGGACCTGGGCCGCAAACCCCGCTGGCTGGTGTTCAACAAAATCGATATGCTGCTGCCGGAAGAACTGGCGGCGCGACGTGAGCGTATCCTGTCGGCGTTGGCCTGGCAGGGGCCGGTGTATGACATCAGCGCCTTGAGCGGCGCGGGAACGGATCTATTGTCGGGCAACATTATGCGCCACCTGGACGAGCTGGCGGAGGATG
>JAHECY010000017.1 GCA_024641505.1 Gammaproteobacteria bacterium | reverse complement strand
CGATCAGCACTTTGCCGGTGTAGTCGTAGTTGCCATAATCACTGTCTTCGCCGATCAGTTTGACGGTCCGTCCCCGGGACCGGCTGACGGAGATGGGAAAGGTTTTGGCGGAATTGAATGTCAAGGCCGCGCCCAGCAGTGCATCCGTGGTCTCGGGTTCCGCGATGTCGTATTTGCCGACGGTACGATCTCGTTCCCGATTGTAAACCGCGCCCAGGTTCATACCCCATTGGTAGTTGAAATCGAGTAACGGGAATATCAATTCTGCGGAAGCGAAATCATTCGTGGTGACGCGTTCCAGAACCTGTTTATTCTTGTCGAGCGGCGACTTGCGCATGACTTCAGCGACACTGCGGTTGCCGAGCAGCCGCAGCGTGGGCGTGAAGCGGTCATAAATATATCCGAGGGTACCCTCGTGCCAGTGGTTGTTGAAATCATAGGCGGGGGCAAAGAAGTAAGTGTGCCGGTTGAGGCTATCCGAGGCGCCGGTCATCACACCCAGAACGGTGCTATTTTCCGTGACATCGAGAATCGGATGCCACCAGCGGGGTTTGATGGTGTGCCACGGGGAGTAAGGTTCGATATGGTACTGGGGCATAGGTTCGCTGGCCGTGTCCGCGCTGTGATCCACGGCTGGCGGCAACGCCGCCGCCGGCGTCAGAGTTTTGCCGGGATCGAGGTTCAGCCGAAAGACGTCATAGCCCTTGTCGGTGAAACCGGTGTAGGTCAATTGTTTCTGGTCATGGTCCAGTGAAGGGAAGAAGGCGCCGCCGATGACATTGGTCAGTTGGCGCACCTGGCTGTTTTCCAGGTTCATGATCTGGATGTTATAGATGCCGCCGTAATCCGCGGTAAATACCACGGATTTACCGTCACCGGTAAACTGCGGGTTCATCTTGATGTTGTCATCCTGGGTCAGCTTGCGCCATTTCCCGTCAGCCAGGGAAAACAGCTCCAGGTCCCAGCGGTTTTCGCTGCGCCACACCGGTGCCACCAGCCATTTGCCGTCCGGTGACCAATCCGGTTCGCCAACGACCTCCATGTTCTTGCCTTGCCACAACTCTTTCAGCAATTTTCCCTGTACGTCCAGTAAGTGTACGCTGTTGTTGCCCGCTTCATTGTGGATTGCGATGATCTGCTTGCCGTCCGGACTCCAGGTCGCGGAACGATAACGTCCGGACTCGGTGAGGCGCCGCACCTTGTGGCTTTTGATGTCGATATGGTAGATATCGGAATAGAATTCGGTATTGCTGACCACGTTGAGTTGCGTCAGCACAATGCCCGCCTGGGGATGGATATCGAAGCGGTTGCCGTCGACACGGGTGATGACGCGCGGCCGCAGCTCGTTCTTGTGTTGCACCATGAGATAGGAGTCATCACGAAAATCATCGCGTACGTAATAGATATCGCCGTCGGGTCCAAACCGGGTATGGCCGGTATAGTAGCCGTCGTGGGTAAGCTGTTCGCCCGCCAGCTCGCCACGTTGCCGCACCGCCTGTATCTGGGGTTGGAATTTATCCGTTAAATAGGCGTCAAACTTTTCCCAAACGATATCCAGATCCTCGCCCAGAATATGATGGCTGGTATGGTTCAAGGCCCAGGGAATGACGTGGCCGCTGTACTTTTCCACCCAGGCGGGTACCCGTTCCGGGCCGTAGGTATCGGCGATAAAATTCCAGAAATAAACGCCGTACAGGTAGCGGGTAGTGCCGGCCGGCCATGCGGTCACGGGTTGGTTGACATTGCGCAGCGTTTTAATACCGTTCAACGTTTCCATGCGCATCATCATGGCGTAAGTGCTGCTCTGGCCGCGACCGACGCCGCGCGCCTTGTCGGTTTCCATGTATGTGGCCAGGCCTTCTATGTAGAACAGCGGTTGCAAGGCATTCGGGAAAGTGGCAAATGAGGCGAGCCCGGCGGGCGCCCGACCAAAGATTCTGCGGATGCCTTTGGGGCCACCGCGCACCTTGTCCATGTGGATGATGTGCGTGTACTCATGCGCGATGAGCAGATCCAGCCAGTCGTCAAAATCTTCCAGGGTGTTGACTTCATCCGGCGGCGTCATATAAAGATACATGGTGTTCTGGTAGATCGGTGTGGCGGCGCCGTTGGTGAAATCGACGCGATCACTGAGGATCACTTCAGTGGGTTCGGTGGGTACCCAGCTGAATTCCTTTACTCGGAGCCGATGAATGCGTTCGGCGATCTTGGCCACTTTTTTGGCGAGCTCTTCTTCGCCGTCATGGAAATGAATGTTGAAATTTTCCGAATACAGCGTATTCCAGCTCAGGAACGGGTCATAACCGAACGCGGCCCATGCATTACTCGTCAGGCTCGAACAACAAAGTACCGCCAACGACCAAAAAATTTTCTTCATGTGTTTACCTTGGAAGTAGATTTACCAATCAAGTGACAAAGTCCGGACGGTGCCACCGCGGCCGGTGCCTTTATCCTATTTACAAATCCTTGCCATAAGGTTGCGAGCGTCGCTGCAAGTTATAGAGTTCCTGTTTTTTCATGGGCAGATCCGTCAATTCCATTCTGGTGAAGCCCTTCTCCTGAAACCAGTGGCTGGATTGCGTCGTCAGGATGAACAACTTTTTCATGCCCATGTCACGCGCTTGTTTTTCAATGTATGAGTAAAGCACGTGACCTTTGCCCATGCCGCGGTAGTCGTTATGCACCGCCAGTCCCGCCAGTTCCGCCATACGGTGTTCCGAGTAGGGATGCAGGGCGGCGCAGGCGATAATGGTGCCGTCACGTTCGATAACCGCGTAGTGGTGTATCTCCTGCTCCAGCATTTCCCGTGAACGTTTGACCAGGACGCCTTCTTCTTCCATGGGACGGATCAATTCCAGGATGCCCGCAATATCATCCAGACGCGCGGCCCGCAGGCCTTCGTACAGATCCGCGGAAATCAATGCGCCGATCCCGTCCCGGGTGAACAATTCCTGCAGTAAACCACCATCACGCTGGCGGTCGAGCACATGCACCCGGCGAATACCGTGTTCGCAGGCGTGGATGGCATGGCGCAGGTAACGGGCGCCGCCGATGGCGGTGCCGGCGGTGAGCAATTCACGCGCGGCACCGATGGACAATTCCCGGACGATGTGACCGTCGTTGTCCAGCAGCGGTTCCTCGCTGAGATAGATTAATTTGTCCGCTTTCAGGGAAACTGCCGCGGACATGGCGACGTCTTCCGCGCTCAGATTGAACACTTCTCCCGTCGGAGAGAAACCGACGGGTGACAGGATAACGATTGCGCCATCCTGCAATTGCTTTTGGATGCCCTCGGTATCGATGCGGCGTACCACGCCGGTATGCTGATGATCGATACCGTCGCGTATGCCGATAGGTCGGGCAATCACGAAGTTACCCGATACCGCCCGGATCCGGGCGCCGGCCATCGGTGAATTGGCCAGTCCCATGGAGAACAATGCTTCGATTTCCAGGCGCACGTGACTGCTGGCCTCTTTGACGCACTCCAGCGCGGTGGCGTCGGTGATGCGTAAATCTCCGTGGTAACGAATCTGAGCTTGACGTTGCTGTAATCGGGACTCGATCTGGGGGCGGGCGCCATGTACCACCACCAGGCGAATACCCAGGCTTTCCAGCAGGGCCAGATCATGGATCAGATGATTGAATCCCGGATCGGCAACGGCTTCTCCGCCGAATGCAAGGACGAAGGTTCGGCCGCGAAAAGCGTTGATATAGGGAGCGGCCTGTCGGAACCAGGTTACGAAACTGGGCGCTTGCACGGGGGCTACCATGAATTGTGATGTTCCAAGAGAGAGACCCTGAAAAGTGGCATATTTAAACGCATGGTTGCATAAATCTGGATTTTGGCAAAGTCGGGCAACCTGCTGCATTGGGCACAGAATAACCCACTGCTCAGACAGTGCCCAGAGTGAATCTCCGGGCGGGATCATCCGCGACCCGCCCGTGGGTTTCTGACACTTGTCCGGTCAGGAGGGAATTGTACCCCGTGGCGAATATACCGGGCATGATTCGCGTCACAAATCCTGAGCATTTCACTATAATGCGTAGGTTAAAGTGTATTTTTTAGCCCTGATTTTCCATTTATTGTGGAAACCCATTATTTTCCGTAATTAAACGTGCCATACCGAGCTAAGAAATAGCTTGAAAAATAGTTAAATAATTTGATAAAGTATATCGGTTCAACGGGGGATCATAATAAAATCAATTGGTTATGATACCAAGTCTAAGGTTAGCACAGAAAAGTGGGTTTTTCTCGCGGGAGGAGCTAGAAATGTTTGAAAAATATATTACCGGTTTAGTATCTGTGGTCTGTATTGCCAGCTCGATAGGCCTCTTCATCACCTATCTGTAAGCATATCCAGCCCATATCGCGAACAAACCGGAACCCTTGTGTTCCGGTTTTTCTTTATAAAATCAATAAAATACTGCCATATGACCAACGCTGTGCCCGGGTCTTTCGCCACGTTCTTCCGGTGCCAGGAGTTGTGAATTTGTACACATGTTAAAAAGCTGGAATATGTGTAATCATAGGGGACTTGTTTAGTCACCAGACTTTGGGCCATCGATCCATGCTATCTCTGGAAGAAGCTCGCGCACGTATTTTTGCGTCGATTAAAACCTGCGCAGATACGGAGACCGTACCTTTGCTGGCGGCGGTGCAGCGTTACTGCGCCGAGGAGGTGGTGGCGCGCGTGCATAATCCCGCGTTCGATAATTCCGCAATGGACGGTTATGCCTTATGCAGCGCCGATTTGACCTCTGATCAGAGCAGCCTGCCGGTACAGGGCGAGTCCAGTTGCGGTGATTTACCAAAGGTTCTGGCACCGGGCACCGCTATGCGCATCTTCACTGGCGCCCCATTGCCGCAGGGCGCTGATTGCGTGGTCATTCAGGAAGATGTACAGCGCGAGCAGGATCGTATTTGGGTGCGTGAGCCGCTAACCGCCGGCGACAACATCCGCCGGCAGGGCGAGGATTTTTACGCCGGTCAGCCGCTCTACCAACGTGGACATTGTATCCGCCCGCTGGATCTGGCGTTGCTGGCGACCAATGGGTACAGCGCAGTGCCGGTGGTGCGGCAACCTCGCGCGCTGGTCCTGGCGACCGGTAACGAGCTGACCCCTCCGGGCGCAGCCCTGGAACCGGGCAGGATTTACGAATCCAACCGGCACACCGCCATGGCGCTACTGCGCGCCCAGGGCGTTGCCGTGGATGACGGCGGTATTATCGCCGACGATGTGGCCGCGCTGCGGGCGGTGTTGACGGGCGCTCAGGCTTACGATTTTATTATTACCAGCGGTGGCGCCTCCGTGGGCGACCACGATCTGGTGAAGCAGGTGTTTGCCGAGTTGGGTACCATCGATTTGTGGCGGATACGGATTAAGCCTGGTAAACCTGTGGTCTATGGCCACATCGGCGCACGGACGCATTTTTTTGCGCTACCCGGTAATCCGGTGTCCAGCCTGGTGACCTATTATTTGTTTGTGAGACCGGCAATCACCGTGTGGCAACATGGCGTGCCAAGCGATATCGCGCTGCATGCCACGGCGGTCAACGGATTTCGGCGGCAGTCGGGGCGCCGCGAGTTTTTGCGCGCCCGCTTGCAGGTCGTTGACGGCAAGTTGCTGGCAACCACGCTGGCCGGTCAGGGATCGCATATGGTGGGGCCGTTGCGCCACACTAACGGGCTGATTATCGTGCCGGAGGAGAGTACCGGTTTTGACCCTGGCGCAGTGGTCACCGTTATGCCCTTGACGCTGGATGCGGGGATGCCTCTGGCCGATGGTGAGACCCATTGACCAGTTTTGTTCTGCAGGTTTATATAGAATTATTATTTTATTTCGGCAGGCATTTTAGCAATTATACGGTAATAATATGTAATTGATTCTGCGGTATGGGCACAGTGCCAATGCCATGGGCAGCGCGGCAAGGAGCCGGCGTAAAAATCTTGGGTAGACATCGGATTTGACTATGAACTGGTGGGGAAAAATTTTTGGCAGTACCCTGGGCTATGTGATCGGTGGGCCGATCGGGGGGCTGCTGGGCATGGCGCTTGGGCACAATGTCGATCGGACATTGCGCAATAACCGTGTGCATGGTTTGACCGCGCAATTTGTCACGGGCAATGATGTCATTCCGACTGCCAATATGGAAAGTCTGGCGGCGGGCGGCGGTATCTTCGATGAGACGGATACCTATGATCAGGTCCAGGTTGAGGTACCTGACAGATCGCGTACCAGAATCGCTAAAGTAGACAGTAAACCGGTGCAGGCGCGGGCGCAAACGGCGTTTTTTACCGCGACTTTCTCGGTTATGGGGCACGTAGCCGCCATTGACGGCGAGATCAATGACGATGAGTATCGGATCATGAAGGCGTTGATGGAGCGCATGTCGTTGACCGATGAGCAGAAAGACGTGGCGGAACGCATTTTCGGTCAGGGCCGGTTACCGGATTTTCCGCTGGTGCCGGTGATCAAACAGCTCAAGCGCGAGTGTCGCAATAACAGCAATCTGCTGCGCGTGTTTCTTGAAGGCCAGCTGCATGGTGCCTATGCCGATGGTGAATTGAACCGCCATGAGAAGGACGCGTTGCTGGATATCAGCAAACGCCTGGGATTCAATCGTCGCGAATTCGGCCGTATCGATAACATGGTACGCGCCCAGCACAATCTCAATGTTGCCGGAGAAAGCGTCGCCAGGTCCGGTGGCACACAGCGTAAGACCATGTCCGTCGATGAAGCCTATGCGATTCTGGGCTTGTCCTCGCATATCGCGGATGCCGATATTCAAAAAGCATACCGACGTCTGCTTAGCCAACATCATCCCGACAAGCTGGTCGCCAAGGGGCTGCCGGAGGAAATGGTGCGCCTGGCGTCGGAGAAAACCACGGAGATACGCAGTGCTTATGAGGTGCTGCGGGAATACCGTAACTTCTGATGATGGCAGCCGGCATCCGGGGCGTACCACGGAGTTGCGTCTGTGCCGTTCTGCTGCTGACTGCGGTTACGCCGGTTCTGGCTCAAGAGCCGGATGTCCCGCAGTTTGAAACTGGTATAACCAAAAGCCAGCGTCAGGACAATATGCGCTGGAGTCTCGCCGGTCCCGGTTTCGATCCCAATATCCTTTCCGAGTTGACGTGGCGCCGAGTCCAGATCGATGACCTGCGGTGGCAGGGTTCGGTCCGGTATCGCCGGGTATCGGTGGTGGCATCCTATCAACAGGGCGAGGTGCGTGACGGTGAAGGCCAGGATTCCGATTATGGCGGTAATGATCGCACCCGGGAATTCTCCCGTTCTTATAATGACACCGAGGGTGATTTGACCCGGGACCTGTCGCTTGGCGCCGGATGGCATTTTTCCCGCCTGGAAATCGGTCCCTGGCGTTTTGTGCCGCGCGCCGGCATTTCCCATCATGAACAGAAATGGCGTATGACCAATGGCCGGCAGGCGGTTTCCGAGCCCGGCAACATGCCACCGGATCTGAGCGGTCCGCCGCCGGGCGTCGGATCATTCAGCGGTTTGAACAGTACCTACCGTGCCCGTTGGTCGGGACGTTGGATTGGCGGTAATGTGCAGGTACAGGCGTTATCACGCCTCGGTTTCAATGCCTCTTATGAATACCACTATGTAGGTTACTACGGTTACGCCAACTGGAATCTGATCAACGCGTTTGAGCATCCCAAAAGTTATGAGCAGAGGGCCAACGGTATCGGCCATGTGTTGTCGCTGGGCGCCAGTTACGATGTTGCTTTCATGCGCTTGCTGTTGCGTTATGACCAGCAGTATTGGGAGACCGGACAGGGCTATACCCGGTTTTTTCTTTCCCACGATGATCCCGTCTCCCAGCCGTTGAACAGCGTGCAATGGCGCTCACACGCGCTTAGTTTGGGTATAATTGTACCGTTTTGAAGGTCGCCATTACGAGCCAGCGGTAGCTTGGTGCACACGGCGGATTCCATGTTGAGTTTGATTGTTCAGCGAGCAAATACCCATGTCCGTGCCGGATGAGAAATCAACTTCACGCCTATGGGCGACCGCGCTTCGTGAAACACTGTTCGTCTCCTATCGGTTCGCGGATTTGCGCGCGGACCTGCTGGCGGGAGTCACCGTGGGCGTCGTTGCCGTACCGTTGGCCATGGCGCTGGCCATTGCCAGCGGCGTCGCACCGCAATACGGATTATATACCTCCATCGTTGCCGGTATCGTCATCGCGTTGACTGGCGGTGCGCGTTACAGTATTTCCGGCCCGACCGCGGCGTTCGTGGTGATCCTGTTACCGATTACGCACCAATATGGACTGGGCGGTCTGTTGTTGACGACGATCATGTCGGGACTCATGTTGCTGGCTCTCGGTCTGGGCAGGTTGGGGCGGCTCATCGAATATATTCCGTATCCGGTGACCACCGGTTTCACCGCCGGCATTGCCGTGGTTATCGCCGTGCTGCAACTGAAGGACTTGCTGGGTTTGCAAGCCGGGGTCATGCCCGAGCATTTTACCGACAAGGTGCTGGCGATCGTCGCAGCCCTGCCAACGACGCGATGGCAGGATGTTGCGGTCGGGGGCGTGACGCTGGCGGTGTTGATACTGTGGCAGAAACTGAAGCCGCGCATTCCCGGACATTTGGTCGCGATTCTATGTGGCGCGTTGTGCGCATGGCTCGGCACGCGCTGGATTCCCGGTTTTGAGGTGGCGACCATCGCGTCGCGTTTTTCCTATAGTGTGGGTGGCGTCACCGGTAGCGGCATCCCCGGAATCGCGCCGATATGGCTGTGGCCATGGCAAATGCCCGATGCCACGGGTGCCCCCATCGGTCTGTCCTATGACCTGATCCGTACTTTGCTGCCGGCGGCGTTCACCGTGGCGCTGCTGGGCGCGATCGAGTCTTTGTTGTGCGCCGTGGTCGCCGACGGCATGACCGGTGGCAAACACAATCCCAACGCCGAGTTGGTGGGCCAGGGGATCGGTAATATCGTGGCGCCCTTTTTCGGCGGTATCACCGCTACCGGCGCCATCGCGCGTACCGCCACCAATATCCGCGCCGGCGCCGTATCACCGTTGGCCGCCGTGATCCATGGTGTGGTGGTGCTGCTGGCGGTAATCAGTTTCGCGAACGTGCTCGGTTATCTGCCGATGGCGTCGTTGGCGGCGCTGCTGATCATGGTGGCATGGAACATGAGCGAAGCGCGGCATTTTGTCAATATCGTGCGCGTCGCGCCGCGCAGTGACGTGCTGGTGCTGCTTGCCTGTTTCGGCTTGACGGTTATGATCGATATGGTGGTTGCCGTGGCGGTGGGCGTTGGCTTGGCTTCGCTGCTTTTTATCAGACGTATGGTGGAGTTGACTCACACTACGTTGCTGAACGGCGAGCACCACGCGCATTTGCAGAATCTTCCGGAGCAGATTGCGGTGTACGATATTAACGGTCCCTTATTCTTCGGCGCGGCGGAAAAGGCCATGAGTGTCCTGCAGCGCGTCAACACCAAAGTGCGGGTCGTGATTATCGACATGACCGATGTGCCGGTATTGGATATGACCGGCATCGTGGCCCTGGATTCGTCCGTGAAAAAACTCAACAAAGTCCATATTGCCGTCATCATGGCGGGTCTCAACGCCCCTATCTATCGCAAATTGTTGCGCGCCGGTATGCGCCGCGAACCGGGACACCTGGATTTCTTCGCCGGTATTCCGGAGGCGCGGGAAGCGGCGTTGAGTTTGTTGAACGCGCAGCAATAGCCTGGTAGCAACGCTAACAACGCGTGTCTAGGGTTGCTGCGGTTCCATCTCGCGATACAAGCGCAGCGCCATCCAGGCGAGTAATATCACACCCAGCGCCAGAATGCTCCACAAACCATAACGCTTCCAGTCCGTGGGCGGCGTGACGGGTTGCAGGTTGCTGGCGTCGCCCAATGCCATGCGTTGCCCCAGGTGCGCCTGCTGCACCAGTTGATCCGGCGCGCCCTCCGCCATACGCAGCAGCATGGGTAACGGCGTGTCGACGCTGGTGACGCGCCCACTGCCGTATGCCAGCACGAACGGCGGTATGCCCTGCGCCACGAACAATAATTGTTCTGCAATCCAGCCCAACCGCAGTTGCGGCGGGGCAGTCGGTTGTCCTTCTGCAGAGGTAAACCGCAGACGCCAGTGACCGTGGGTAGTAGCGTCGAGCAGGATATCCGGGGTCATCAGCCGCTGGTCGGCAAACTGCAAATCGTACACCAATCCGTCATAACGACGTTGCCATGGACCCTGGTCCGAAGCGGCGGACTCGATCCGCACTTGAGCCAGAGTGTTGCGTTGCGGTAGGGCAATGTTCAAACGATCCACGGGTAATACGGCGCCGGTGGCGAAGTAGTAGTAACCTTGCTCCTGGCCGCTGCGGGTAGCGTCAACATTGGTCCATTGGCGCTCTTGCGCTTGCAGGTGTTCCGGGAACTGTGCAATTACCTGGTTTAATTCAATAGCCTGATTGCCCTGCCAGCGCAAGCGCAGGTATTTGTAGTCGGTGGTCGGCAGCTCGATGCGCTGTTGGACCAGGGTGTGTCCGGCGTAATGCAGGTTGCTCAAGGTGCCGGCGTTGACCAGGCTGCGCCACACCGACAGATCGTTGCTGTGCTCAACTTGTAAGGTCGCGACGAAATCCGCTGTTGCTTCGGGCCAGTGCAGCAACAGCACGTTTGGCGGATGCTCAAGCTGACTGGCGTCGAGCAAATAGGCTCTGAGATGCTGCTGGTCGGGCGCGCCGTTGGCGTATTTAATGTCGACGACGGCGCCTTTGGCGTCGGTGGCGATGTGCACATTTAGACCATCCGCCGTGACCGCCGCGCCGGACGCCTCATAGAGCGGAAACAAGGGCACGTTGACGTCGGGCACCTGCTGCTTGCTGCGATGTTCGGCTCGCCTGATGTAGTGGGGCACGGTAACACCGGCACTGTTGAATACCCGTAAATCGCCGCGGTCGGATCGGACCAGGCCGCGATAGATGTCCGCTGACAAGTCCACAGCGTAAATCGCGCCGTCACCCGCCACTTGCAGCGTGTAGCCAAAGGCGAAATCGGCTTTGTCGATGGCATGTGCCGATGGTGCTATCGGCAGGCAACAGAGTAGTAAGCTCCAGGGTTTCATGCCGGTTCCTTTTTGCTGCGCGGTGGTAAGGGCGACAGGTAATAGCCGAAGACGATGGCCAGTACCGCGACGATGATCAGAGACATTATCATGACCAATTCATTCTCCTGTGAAATGTCGACCACAAAGAGTTTTGCCACCACCACCGCAAACAGCCCCAGACCAACGAACCACGATTCCCGTCTGGCCCTGCGACTGGCGACGAACATCACGCTCAAGGAGGTCAGCGTCCAGGCTACCGAAATGCTCGCCTGGAAAATCACCGAATCCGTAAGCGCGCTAAGATCGTGGGGGATACCGAACCAGTGGTGTACGCTGCGCGCGATGATGCCATTGAGCCAGAAAAAACCGATGACGGCGCTGGCATAGCCGACCTGGCGCGGTTGCGGCCATGGGCCCATGGGGATCAGACCTTGCCGCAGTTGGTGACGCCAGAGCAGGGTCAGGTACATGATCAGACCGACGACGATGTCCACCGGATTGGCGAACGGTATGTAGGTGACCGGCCAGGGATTGCCTTCATGCCAGGTGCCGGTGGCAAACGCAAACAGGCCCAGCAATGCCATGACCGGTAGCGCCGCGTAGCCCGCATACCAGTCAAAATGAGCGGCCACCGGCCAGCGTAAGGCGCGCCCTCTGCGCAGCAGAGCAAGCATGATGAGTGCCGGTACCAGGCCATACGTAGCATCGCGCCAGGCGTTGCCGCCGATGTGTTCACCGGCCCACCATGACGCCTCCCAGGAGACGAACACCACCAGAAACCAGAAGCCGATGATGTGTTGCCATTGCAATACGCTGGATCGTACCCCGTCGCGATAGTAGTAAAGCATGTAATAGAGGGTGCCAATCGCCAGTGGCCAGGCCAGCCAGCCAAAATCGGCCAGGGGATGTTGGATGCCGATAACCATCGATAGGCCCAGCAGCGCCAGCATGGCATAAAGTTGCCCGAAAATGGGGTAGCGCAGCATGGGCCAGGACAATCGGCGTTCCAGATAGCGCGCCAACAGCAGACTGCCGCTGATGAACATGGAGGTCCAGCTGATGGCCAGTATATCGCCGACAGTATGTTCGTCGATTTCATGCAAGCCCGCGCCGAACCACCAGCACAGCCCCCACAGCAATAGCGGGAGGTGGGCGGGCCGTTCCCAGGGTCGCAATTGGTCCGTGTGTTGGTACAGATAGTAGCTGCTAAACAGACCGGCGAGGCTTACCAGCAGTGCGCCGATATAGCTGCCATTCAATATGGGCACGGTACTGACGGCCAGATGCAGGTCCTGGAAAAAGAACAGCCCGGATCCCGCCTGCAATAGCACGCCGAAAGCGCGGGCCAGAACGCGTTGCTGCCGTACTCCGACCCAGACGATGGCGGCACCCTCCAGCGCCCAGGCCACCGATGTCCAGCGTCCGTCCATCGCCAGCGGGATTGCCAGGGTACCGAATACCACGCCCATGGCGAGAAAGGCCTCGGTCAGCAAGCGCATGCCCTCCAGTTGGCGCCGCCATAGCGCCGACGCCAATGCGACATAAAAGGCGCTCATCCCCAAGGCGCTGAAGGCCAGTCCATACTCGGTGTCCTTGACCAGAGCGGCTTGTAAACCGAAGGCGATGATCGGCACGCCGAACACCAGGGAGCTGTCGACATAGCCCTTGAGTTGCGGCGGTTGCCGCAACGCGAACAGTATCGCGATCGTGACAAAGAACACGAAAAACACGATGAGGAACGGCTCCACGCTGGCAAAGTATGCCGGCTGATAGTATTTCGCGCCCCACAGCATGCCGATGGCGAAGGTAAAGACGAAGCCCAGCAGATTCAATTCACGCCATGAGCGAAACCAGGCGATGCCGACGATGCCAAGGTTCAACAATGCATAGTAGCTGAACAGCATCACGTGACTGCCAGAGCCGGTCGACGCCAGAATCGGCGCGAGAAAGCCGCCCGCGGCGCCGTAAAATGCCAGGTATTTCGCGTTCTGCAACACGGCAAGCACACCTGACAACGCCACCAATGCCACCATGATGACCAGTGCCGCGCTTGCCGGTATCAGCTGATAAAGCTTGGCGGCGCCGAACACGTTGACATACATGACACCCACGCCACCGCCCTGCAGCAGCAATGCGTAAATACCTTTGTCGTGTCGCAAACGCCAGCCGACGACCAGCAGTGCGATACCCGCCAGGCCGATGACGGCGGCGCGCAGTTCGATGGGCAGCAGGTCATGCTCGGCGGCGTACTTGATGAGAAAGCCGACGCCGATGAACAGCACCAGCAGGCCAACCTTGACCACAACATTGCCGTCGGTAAAAAAAGATTTCACGTATCCCGCCAGCTTGTCGAACAACACGGTCTCTGATGGCCGTTCCATGGCGGGACTGTCGAGCCCGGCAGCGCGTGGCGCACCGGCGACGGCTGCAGCCGGCCGATGTGACTGCCTCGGTTCAGTAGTCCACAACTGAAGGTTGGCGATCGGGTCCGGTGCCGATGGGCGCGCGGGTAAGGTGGGGGGGGCGGCAGCGGGTGCTGCGCCCGATGTGCGCGGCGCCGGTCCGGGTGCGGCGGTTTGCAGCAAGGCTGATTGCGCCAATTGGTGTTCGAGTCGTTTTACCCTGGATTGCAACTGCAACAACGCGCCAAAACTGTAACCCAGAACCAGTCCCAGCAGTGCAATCCCTTCTCCTTCCACCGCGGCCGCAAACATGCCAAAAACCACGGCGAACAAAACCCCTAGTGGCGACATACGCTTATCCCTGTTTTTCAAGCATGATAGGATATCCACTATAATTTGACAACTCGAACACGCGGCCCTGGTGGCGAGTGTGCCGGCCACTTGGCGCTGGCCGAGTCAGCAGGCACCACGCCATTTCCACGCCGTGCGCCGCGCTTGCGGTTCAGGGATATGGCAGTTAAGGACTCATTATGCTGATCGTATTTATTCACGGGTGGAGCGTAACCAGTACCGACGCCTATGGTGCCTTACCCGCAGCGCTGGCGACAAATGCTGCGCCAAAGTTGCGCGTCACAGTGGAGCACCTCTATCTTGGCAAGTACGTCAGTTTCGCGGATGAGGTGAATGTCGATGATATCGCGCGCGCCATGCAGCGTGCCGTCAATACTGAAATTCTGCCGCGGCTGGCGCCGGGTGAACGCTTTGCCTGTATTGCGCATTCCGCGGGCGCACTCGTCGTTCGTCAATGGATAGATGTTTACTTCAAGAAAAATCTGGATCAGTGTCCGTTGCAACACCTGGTGATGCTGGCGCCGGCGAATCATGGCTCCGCCCTGGCGCAACTCGGGAAGGGGCGTCTTTCGAGAATGAAGTTTTTCCTGGACGGTGTGCAGCCTGGCGCGGGGGTGCTTGACTGGCTCGAGTTGGGCAGCGATCATGGTTGGGCGTTGAACCAGTCGTGGTTTGACTATCGATGCCTGGATGCCGGGCTTTACGTATATGTTCTTACCGGCCAATCAATTGATCGCGGTTTCTACGATCACTTGAATTCATACTCGGGGGAAGTGGGTTCCGACGGTGTGGTACGGGCGGCCGCGGCGAACATGAACTACGGCATGATCCGGCTCTCGCAACAAAACGGCAGATTCAAGCTGGTCAAGGAAGGGCGCACCGAAAACTTTGCTTTTGGTATTCTTCCCGGCTGTGCTCATTCCGGGGAGGCCATGGGTATCATGCGCAGCGTGCAGTCGCACAATGATGCTTCCCATCCTGCGGTGCGCTGGATATCGCGTTGTCTTGAGGTGCGCAGCGCAGCGTCTTACCGCACGGTGCTGAAGGAGCTTGGTGAGCAGACGCAGCAAACACAACAGAATGAGCGCGAGATATACACCCGGGATTCTTTTCTTTTTGAGCGCAAATTCGTCACCCGGCGTTATTGCATGTTGATTTTCAATATCTTCGACGATCGTGACAACAGGCTGGTTGATTATGATGTTATTTTTACCGCCGGGCCGTCTTACAATGAGAATCATTTACCTCCCGGATTTTTCGTCGATCGTCAACGTAATAAAACCAATCTCGGGAAGCTGACCTATTATATCGATTACGATGTCATGGCTGACTGGTTCGCAAAGCCTGCGATCAGCGGCAAGTTCGGCTTTAAGGTCGCGGCGCGCCCCGCGTCAGGCTTCAGTTATTATTCGGTGGCCGAGCATCGGGGCACCTTCGCGAATCTCAAACGCTATTTTGAACCCAATCAGACGCTGATGGTTGAAATCCAGCTCACGCGTCATGTGGTGGAGGGGGTGTTCCGCCTGACGCACGATATCGCGCCCGAAAATTTCCAGGATCAAGCGAAGGGCGGGGAATTAGCCTGACCCGGGCGTCGCCGCCCGCTATCAGCTGCATGCCATGATGCGCCGCGCAGGTGTGCCCGGCGCTTGCGCCGTGTTACCAGTAGCGTCCACCGCTGGCCACTACCACCACGATCAACCCGATGCTCATATTGACCAGTATCACCTGCCGGATGCGGTTGAGGTGCCCGGCGCCGCTCGGGAAATCCTTGTCCGCCACCGCTTTGGTGAGTTTCTTGTAGGGCGCGAAGAACACATAGGCGAACAAGCCCACCATGACCAAACCCAGTCCGTGCATGATGTGCACATGGGTGCCGGCACCGGCGAACCCGCCGAAACCTTCGAACACCATCCAGTAACCGGTCGCCAGCAGCAATACCACCGCTTTCCATACCCACAAAAAGAACTTGCGGAACACCTGGCCCCACAACGGCAGGCGTAACGGCGGCTCCAGCAGGGAAGCGGCCACCGGGCGCAGCGCCATATAGGCGAAGAACATACCGCCAACCCAAATGACGGCGGATAACAGGTGAAGGGCGTTGGCAATCATCATGATGGAAAAAAGCTCCTGTAAAGTGAGGCCCTTATTGTAAGGAAAAATATACAAACGCACTAGGTTATTGGCCGGAATTTATGCGCTAAGTCATTAAACCTTATGCTGGGAGCGGGTTAATGCGCAAACGGCGGCGCGGTCCCTGAGGTGCGCGCAACGGCGGTGTCGGCTCGCCGCTTGCACCAAACCCCGGCACCGGAAACTTGCAGCACGCCGTTTGCTTTGGCTTCAATCCAGGCAAGCACCGGTGCGGGGCAATACCAGTGTGAATTGGGTATAGGCCACGTCCGAACTGACGTGAATCGAACCGTGATGGGCCTGGGCAATGGCTTTGACGATCGCCAGGCCCAGGCCGGTGCCTTCGCCGCTGCGTTGCCGTGAGGGATCGATGCGGTAAAAACGATCAAACAAGCGGTCCAGATGTTGCGCGGGAATCGGCGCGCCGGGATTACGCACGCTGATGCGGGTGTGCCCATTGCTGTCCAGGTGTACCGTCACCGATTGTTGCGCCGGCGTATGGCGTATGGCATTGGACAACAAATTACTGAGCGCGCGGCGCAGCATCAAGCGGTCACCGCGCACACTGCCATCACCGGTGACGGCGAGCGTGATGCCACGCTCATCAGCCCAGGCTTCGTAATAATCGAATAGACTGTGCACTTCCGCGCCCAGGTCCACCTCGGCCATGATCTGGGCGTCAAGTTTGTTGCTGGTTTTTGCCAAAAACAGCATGTCGCCGATCATTTGCGCCAGCCGTTCGTACTCCTCCATATTGGAATACAGCACTTCCCGATAGGCTTCTGCGGATCGGATCTGGGACAGGGCTACTTGGGTCTGGGTCATGAGCACGGTAACGGGTGTACGCAACTCATGCGCGATGTCGTCGGAGAAATTGCTTAGCTGGACAAATGCCTGCTGCATGCGCTGCAACAACGCGTTGCAGGAGTTGGCCAGCTCCGTGAGTTCCGCAGGCACGCTCTCCGGCAGCAACCGTGTGTGCAATTCCTGGGCACTGATGTGCTGTATTTGTTCGACGATTTGGTGTAGCGGTTTGTGCCCCTGACGTACGGTTAACCACCCCAGGATGCCGGTGACGACAATGGCCCCGGCGACCATGTACCACAATGTCTGGCGTAAACGTTGTAACAGATGCAGGTGGTAATCGATGGCGATGGCGACCACGATGGTAAGCGGGCTGGTGTAAAGTTCCTGCTCGATAGCGCGGGTGCGTCGCAATACCCGATAGCGGTGCGCGCTGTCCTGCCATTCCTGGATATCTTCGCGGGGGGTGCCGTCGGCGACGGGCAAGGCGGCGACATCCGGGCCTGGACTGGCATACAGGGTTCGGCCGGAGGCGTCGGTAATGTGCAGCATCGTGCCCCGGTGGGCGCTCAGCAGATCGGTGAAATGTTGCTGAATATGGCTCAGTTGATCGGCGGCGGGCAGCGTGGCCAGTGATTTTTCCACTACCGCCGCTACCGCCTCGAGTTCGCTGCTGTCCTCGGAAGCGAAATGGCTTTCGATCGTGTTGTTGATGGTCCATCCGAACACGGTCAATACCAGCGCGGCACTGATGCCGAACAGTAATGTGATGCGCAAGCTCAGGGACATGGGCCGTTTCATTCAGGTCGCGTCTCCGTCATCGATCGTATAGCCCATGCCGCGTATCGTGCGTATCAGTTTTACCGAAAACGCGTCGTCGATTTTTGCGCGCAAGCGGCGGATGGCGACATCGATAATATTGGTGTCACTGTCGAAGTTCATGTCCCACACCTGGGAAGCGATCAGGGAACGGGGCAGCACCTCACCCTGGCGTCGGATCATCAGTTCCAGTAACGCGAACTCCTTGGCGGTCAGGGTGATGCGCTTGCCGCCCCGACTGACGCGTCGGCGCGTCAGGTCCAGTTCCAGATCGGCAATTTGCAGGATTTGCTCCGTGGTCGGCGTGGTGCCGCGGCGCAGCAGGGTACGCACCCGGGCCAGCAGCTCAGCGAATGCAAAGGGTTTGACCAGGTAATCGTCGGCGCCCAGTTCCAGACCTTTGACCCGGTCATCCACGCTGTCGCGCGCCGTTAAAAACAGCACCGGCACTAATCGGCCGGCGCCACGCAGGGATTGCAGCAAACGCCAGCCGTCAAGATCCGGCAACATGACATCCAGGATCACCAGGTCATAATCTTCGGTCATGGCCAGATGCTGTCCGTCCAGGCCATTCTGGGCCAGATCCACGATGAAGCCAGCCTCGCTCAGTCCCTGCTTGAGATAGGCGCCGGTTTTGATTTCATCTTCAATGATTAACAATTTCATGGGTATTCCATACTACGGTAATTACCGGCTGGTGCGTACGCTGCGATGACTAGTGTAAGCGCAGATTCCTGATGAATGCAGCAACATTACAATATTGTAATGGTGGCGACAGGGTGCTGTCAGACAGGGTTGCGTATGCTGGCACCATTAACATTGGAGACGGTCCGTGGCGCTCCGGCCCGCGTCGTGTCGGGTTTCCGGAGTTTACTTTAGTGAGGTAACAGCATGAATACAGTAAGCAAATATATGACGGCACTGGCGCTTGCACTGGCGGCTGCCATGCCGGTTATGGCGGCGTCGGACCAACACCCCGCGTGTGACAGCAATACGACGATTGATGTGGGAGACATGGGGGCGGTGAACGAAGAGACGCTGCAGCGCCGCATCGAAGATACCAAAGCCGAGTTGCGCCGGGTAAGTATGGTACGCGGTGCGCAGACACTGCGCTTGTCCCACAAACGGGCGCTGCGTGGTCACCTGGAACAAATGCAGGTCGCCATGGATAAGCTGCATACCGTGATGTACAACAACGGTTGCGAAGCGGCATTACACGGCATGTCGGTCGAAGCGCGCTTGGAGGCATTGGAAAAGCGGGCGTCGGCCAAGCAGTAAATGGCACGTTGACCCGATGCGGGAGCGCCCAGCATCGGGTCAGTTGTCTGTGGCGGTGCGTCGCCGAACATGACCTACGGTACTCGAGCGCCAGGAGCACAGCGTGGCTATTCGGTCCTTGTTTTGACCATAGGTACTCGCGCCGGGCGCAGGGAACGTTTGTTGTGTGGCCGTGGCCGGCGATTCGCGGGTGGTCCCGTGATTTCCAGTGCCCGCCACTGACCGGGCGCCAAACCACTCAAATTCCATTCACCGACCGCGTACCGCACCAGGCGCAAGGTCGGAAAACCCGCCGCGGCAGTCATGCGCCGCACCTGACGATTACGTCCCTCGGTAATGGCTATCTGCAACCAGCTGGTGGGAATGGTTTTGCGAAAGCGGACGGGCGGATCGCGCGGCGAGATGTCCGGTTCAGGCATGAGGTCAACTTGCGCGGGCAGCGTCGGACCGTCCGTCAGATGAATACCCTCGCGTAATGTTTGTAACGCTGCCGCATCCGGTACGCCCTCTACCTGTACCCAATAGACCTTGGCCATTTTATGTCGCGGGTGGCTGATGTGCGCTTGCAGCCGGCCATCGCCGGTTAATACCACCAGGCCTTCGCTGTCATAGTCGAGTCGCCCCGCCGCGTAGACCCCGGGTTGTTGTATGAAATCCGCCAAGGTCGTGCGGCCGCGATCATCAGTGAACTGACACAGGACGTTAAACGGTTTGTTGAGCAGAATAATTTTTGGCATAGCGGTACTCCGGTAACAGCCGGCGTGCCGGGATTCGGGAGAATCCGCCATTCTATGGGTAACGTTGCCAGGGCGACAAGACCGCTGGTCGCGGGACCCGCCGGCGTCGCGGTAGCCGCGAATGTTCGGCAAAATTTCCCAGTATTAATTCCTGGATATTCCCTGGAAAGCGATTATCCATGAGTTATCGACGGCAATATTGCCGGCAGCCCGTGCAGGCGCGGCCGTTTGGTGTGGGTCCCGGGCTTCGCGCCACCTCGGAAATCCGATTGAGAACGGATTATTATGCCCAGTATCGGGTCCCGCCTCAGCAAAGAGGCTGAAAATTGCTCCACAATCGGGTAAAGTTCGCGGTTCCGGTTATTTTCATCCATTTAGATCAAATAGAGGTGCAGGTATGCAGGATTTTTGGATCGCGCCGTCGATACTGTCGGCGGATTTCGCCCGGCTCGGTGAAGAAGTTACCAACGTATTGCGGGATGGGGCGGATGTCGTCCATTTCGACGTCATGGATAACCATTATGTGCCCAATCTCACCATCGGGCCCCTGGTATGCGAAGCCCTGCGCAAGCACGGTGTCACCGCGCCTATCGATGTCCATCTCATGGTCAAGCCCGTGGACCGGATCATTCCGGATTTCGCCAAGGCCGGTGCCAGCTATATCACGTTTCACCCGGAAGCCTCCGAGCATGTCGACCGTACCCTGGGTCTGATCCGGGAGTGCGGCTGCAAGTCGGGCCTGGTGTTCAACCCGGCGACACCTCTGGATTACTTAAAATACGTCATGGACAAGGTGGATATGGTGTTGCTGATGTCCGTGAATCCGGGTTTTGGTGGTCAGAAATTCATCGAATCTTCACTGCCCAAGCTGCGCGAGGCGCGCCGCATGATCGATGACAGCGGCTATAAGATTCGTCTGGAAATCGACGGTGGCGTGAAAACCGACAATATCCGGGCCATCGCCGAGGCGGGCGCCGATACCTTCGTGGCCGGATCGGCGATTTTCAATACCAAGGACTATAAAGCTACCATCAACGGTATGCGCGCCGAGTTGGCCAAAGCCCGGGGTTAATATGTTTGAGAAAACCCGTATGGTGCTGGTGGATCTGGACGGCACCATGGTGGACAGCGTACCGGACCTGGCCTGGTGCGCCGATGAAATGATGCGGCGCATCGGTCAGCCGGCGCGCGGTGAGGCGGCGGTGCGCGATTGGGTGGGTAACGGTGTGGAGCGCCTGGTGCGCCGCACCCTGATCGGTCGCTTGGAGGGAGAGCCGGACGAAGCTCTGTTCCAACAGGCGTACCCGATTTACCTGGAGCTGTACGCGGCTCATGCCTGTTCCCGGTCCCAGTTGTATCCTGGCGTGCGTGCCGGCCTGGAGTGGTTGCGGGAAAGTGGTCTGGCGCTGGGTTGTGTCACCAACAAGGCGGAACAGTTCACCTTGACGATTCTGGAGACCCTGGGTATTCGTGACCTGTTTGCTCTGGTGATCAGTGGTGACAGCCTGCCTAAAAAGAAACCGGACCCCCTGCCGTTGTTGCATGCGGCAGAACATTTTGGCGTGGTGCCGACCCAGGCGTTGATGCTGGGAGACTCGGTCAGTGATGTCAAAGCGGCCCGTGCCGCGGGTTTTACCGTGGTGTGCGTGTCCTATGGCTACAATCATGGCCAGGACATCCGCCTGGCGCAGCCGGACGCGGTAATTGACTCTTTCGAAGAACTGCGGGGTCTATTACAATCGGCCAGAAAAGCGATCACTAACTGACAGGTCACCATGAACGCGAACGATATCAATGCTCAAACCTGGCGATGGCGCGGCTAGTACGTGCTTATTGTTGTTGGGATTGAATTCGGTTTTTGTTTACTACAGGTGACCTATGCCGAATACCTCAAGCGCTGACGCGCCAACACGCCAAAGCCGGCTGCCCGTGGTCCGGGAGCTGCTGGCGGATCTTGATACCCCGTTAAGTACCTATTTGAAGCTGGCCGATGGTCCGTATTCCTATTTACTGGAGTCGGTGCAAGGCGGCGAGAAGTGGGGGCGCTACTCCATCATCGGTCTGCCGTGCCGCACAGTGATCAAGGTCCATGGGCATCAGGTCGTAGTGCTGGAAAACAACCGGGAAGTGCGCAGCGCGGAAATGAGCGATCCCCTGGCCTGGATCGATCAGTATTACGGCGGTTATCGGTCATCGGAGATTCCCGACATGCCCCGGTTCACCGGCGGTCTCGTCGGCTACTTTGGTTACGATGCGGTACGTTATGTGGAGCCGCGCCTGGACAAGGCGCAGCACGCGGACCCGTTGGGACTGCCGGATATTCTGTTACTGGTATCCGAAGAAGTGGTGGTGTTCGACAATCTCAGTGGCAAATTGTATCTCATCGTGCACGTGGACCCGGACGCCACCAACTCCCTGCGTCAGGCCCAGCAGCGCTTGGATGCCCTGGAAGGCCGCTTGCGTGCGCCCCTGAATCGCAGTGCCGGCACGCCGTTCCGACGCAAAGTGCAGGAGTCGGATTTCGAGTCCAGTTTTACCCAGGCGGAACACATGCAGGCGGTGGAGCGTGCTAAGGAATACATCGTCGATGGCGATATCATGCAGGTGGTGATATCCCAGCGTATGAGCACTCCCTATAAGGCACCGCCCCTGGATTTGTACCGGGCGTTACGTTGCCTGAATCCCTCTCCCTATATGTTTTTCTTCAACTTCGGCGATTTTCACGTGGTCGGTTCGTCACCGGAAATTCTGGTGCGTCTTGAGGACGGGGAAGTGACCGTGCGGCCGATCGCCGGCACCCGACCCCGGGGCAAGACCGAAGCCGAGGACCTGGCGCTGGAGCGGGAATTGCTGGCGGACCCCAAGGAGCTGGCGGAGCATTTGATGCTCATCGATCTGGGGCGCAACGACGTGGGACGCATCGCCCAAACCGGCAGCGTGAAAGTGACCGACCGCATGGTGATCGAACGTTACTCCCATGTGATGCATATCGTGTCCCATGTCACCGGCCAGCTGGCCTCGGGTTACACGCCGATCGATGTGTTGCGCGCGACCTTTCCCGCCGGCACCTTGAGCGGCGCGCCGAAAATCCGCGCCATGGAAATTATCGATGAACTGGAACCGGTGAAACGCGGGATCTATGGGGGCGCCGTGGGGTATTTGTCATGGACCGGTAATATGGATACCGCGATCGCCATCCGCACTGCCGTGATCAAGGATCACGTCCTGTATATTCAGGCCGGTGGTGGTATCGTCGCCGATTCCGTGCCGTTGACCGAGTGGGAAGAAACCCTTAACAAGCGCCGTGCGGTATTCCGGGCGGTGGCGATGGCGGAAGCCGGGGTGGAACGTTTGGGTAAGGAGGTGTAGCCATGTTGGTGATGATCGATAACTATGATTCCTTTACCTATAACCTGGTGCAATATTTCGGCGAGTTGGGCGCGGCGGTAAAAGTGTATCGTAACGACCAGACGACGGTGGCGGAGCTGGAGCAGTTGCAGCCGGAACGCATTGTCATTTCTCCGGGGCCGTGCACCCCGAACGAAGCGGGCATCTCCATGGAGGTGATCCGCGCTTTCGCCGGCAAGGTGCCGATACTCGGTGTGTGCCTGGGGCATCAGAGCATCGGCCAGGTGTTCGGCGGCAAGGTGGTGCACGCGCGCCAGGTAATGCACGGCAAGACTTCGCCCATGTATCACGATGGCAAAGGCGTGTTCAAGGACCTGACCAATCCGTTTGAGGCAACGCGCTACCATTCCCTGGTGATCGAGCAGGAAAGTTTGCCGGAGTGTCTGGAGGTGAGCGCCTGGACCAAAGGCGCCAGAGGCAAGCGCGATGAGATCATGGGCGTGCGTCACAAGCAGTTCAAGATCGAGGGCGTGCAGTTTCATCCGGAATCGATTTTGACGCAGCACGGCCATGACCTGTTGCGGAATTTTCTGACGCTGTAAACCCGTGCTTGGCGAGGACAACGGCACCCCGCCGCTATCGCAGGCGGGAAATGGTGGCGCGTAAAGTTTATTTTCGTTCCGGATAGAAACCACGGTGCGTGATACGCACCCTACACAAGACGGGGTGCAAAATTGCACCCCTGCATAGGGGGTAACAACCATGGATATGACCACAGCCATTCGCGCCGTCACCGAGCGCCGGGATCTCACCGGTGCGGAAATGCAGGCGGTGATGAAGACCATCATGACCGGCGGCGCCACGCAGGCGCAGATCGGCGGCTTCCTGGTGGGGTTGCGCATGAAGGGCGAAACCGTGGAAGAGATCGCCGCCGCGGCTCTGGTGATGCGCGAGCTGGCAACGCCGGTGCTGGTGCCGGGCGAGCATCTGGTGGACACCTGTGGCACCGGTGGGGACGCGGCGCATACCTTCAATGTCTCTACCACCAGCGCCTTCGTGGTGGCCGCCGCCGGCGGCCGCGTGGCCAAACACGGTAACCGATCCATTTCCAGCAAATCCGGCAGCGCCGATGTGCTGGAAGCGGCAGGTGTGAACTTGAACTTGACGCCGGAACAGGTGGCGACCTGCATCAACGAAGTGGGTGTGGGTTTCATGTTCGCGCCGGCGCATCACAGCGCGATGAAACACGCCATTGGTCCGCGCAAGGAAATGGGAGTGCGCACCATATTCAATGTGCTGGGACCGTTGACGAATCCCGCGGCGGCACCGAATCAGGTGATCGGCGTGTTCGCCGACAGTTGGCTGGAACCTCTGGCCAAGGTGTTGGGGCAATTGGGCAGCCGCCATGTGCTGGTGGTACATTCCCGGGATGGTTTGGACGAGATCAGTATCGGGGCGCCAACCAAAGTGGCGGAGTTGAAGCATGGCGCGGTGCGGGAATTCGAGGTGACGCCGGAGCAGTTTGGTTTTAGCTCCACCGACATCGGCGTTCTCAAGGTGAGTACGGTAGCGGCGTCCCTGGCGATGATGAAAGACGCTTTGGCCGGCACCCCCGGCCCGGCGCGCGATATCGTCGCCTTGAATGCCGGCGCCGCGTTGTATGCGGCAGGCGTCGCTGCGGATCTGGCGGCCGGAATCAAACTGGCGGGCGATACCCTGGACTCGGGCAAGGGCCTGGCCAAGCTCGAACAACTGGTGGTGGTGAGCAACCGCATGTCAGGTGCGTAATGCGCATTCTGCCGGTAAAGCAAGCTGGCATTCAAGATTCAGGAATTTCATGAGTACTCCAGACATACTGCAAAAAATTCTCGCGCGCAAGGCGGAAGAAATCCAAACCCGTTCCCAGGAAGTAACGCTGCGCGCCATCACGCAGCAGGCGCTGCAGGCGGACCCGCCCCGGGGGTTTACCGCGGCCATGGTGGCCCGGGTGCGCAGCGGAAAAGCCGCGGTAATCGCTGAAATCAAGAAGGCTTCACCCAGCAAGGGGGTGATCCGGCCGGATTTTCGTCCCGCGGAGATCGCTCATTCCTATGAGCAGGGGGGCGCGACCTGTTTGTCGGTGTTGACGGACGTTGATTTTTTTCAAGGGTCAAATGTCTATCTGCAACAAGCTCGGGCCGCGTGTCAGCTGCCGGTGATTCGCAAGGATTTTATCATCGATCCCTATCAGGTCTATGAAGCCCGGGCCATCGGTGCTGATTGCATATTGTTGATCGTCGCCGCGCTGGATGATGCCATGCTGGCGGAGCTGTCGGCGTTGGCGGCGCATCTGAACATGGATGTGCTGGTGGAAGTGCACGACCGGGAAGAGCTGGAGCGGGCGTTGCGCCTGTCGGACCAGCTGATCGGCATTAATAATCGGAACTTGCGCACCTTCGAGACTCGCCTGGATACCACTATCGAGTTGTTGGCGAATATTCCCGAGGGGCGTATCGTGGTCACCGAAAGCGCCATACATACCCGGGAAGATGTGGACTACATGCGGCACCACGGAGTTAATGCGTTCCTGGTTGGGGAGGCGTTTATGCGGGAACATGATCCCGGCGCGAAGCTGCAGGCATTATTTGGCGCATAGCGTCTTGGGGTGAGCAGATAGAGCGGGTTTAGCGCTTTGCTCCAGACTTGTTCTGTATGAGTTTGAGCCGGGATTTCGCTGCGGCGATTGCCCGGGAACGCCCGCTGCCTGTGCGTTGGTTCTGTGCGCCTGTTGTATTCGATTTCCCTGCTATGCCTGTAATCCGAAGACCGATGCCGGGATATCTCTATATTGCCGCAGACGCGCCATGTGTGACATCAATAACGTATTGTGGACGAATCATGATGCCATGGTGTTTAACAACTGACTGATTGACGACAGCAGCAGGTTGATATCTATTGGTTTGTGGATGAACTTTTTAAGCCCCAGGCGGTGCGCGCCGGCTTCATCAATTTGCTCGCTGTGCCCGGTGCACAGTATTATCGGTAGCTGCGGTCTAATGTCCAACAGCTCTTTGGCAAGCTCGGCGCCGGTTAAATTGGGCATGGTTTGATCGGTAATCACAAGATCGTAATTTTCCGGATTTAGTTTGAATTGTTTCAGCGCCAATGCGCTGTCTGACAGGACAGTAGTGTCGTATCCTCGGGTCTCCAGTAATGTGCCCAGAAATGAGCCAACAGCAACCTCGTCATCTACAATAAGAATATTGCCGGTGCCGTGGTGATCGGTTTTTTGGGTGGGCTCGTGCTCCGGCTTGCTGGTAGTATCGGGATTGTCATTGATGGGTGGCAGCGCAATGGTAAATTCAGAGCCTTTGCCGAGGGTGCTTGTTACCAGAATATGTCCCTTGCCGGCATGGACGATGCCGTGCACTACTGACAGGCCCATGCCTGTCCCTTTTCCCGTTGCCTTTGTTGTATAGAAAGGATCAAACATTCGTTGTAAGACATCAGCGGAAACGCCGGTGCCATTGTCTTTTACCGTCAGTGTTACAAAGTCGCCGGAAAATTTTTCATGACAGGAATTGCATATACTGACAATGGCCCGCCTGTCCGTTGTGATGTCGATGCTGCCCTTGCCATCAAGCGCATCCCGGGCATTGATGACGAGATTCATGATGATCTGATGCAGCTTAACGGGGTCTGTGTTGATTTTCGGTAAATCCGCGGCCAGGCAAGAACTGATTCCTATGCTTGACGGTATCGTGGCATGCAGCATTTTGACGGCATCGTCAACAATCGGACCGATGGCTACAGTTTTTGCCTCGCCCGCTTCGTGCCTGCTGAAAGCAAGCATCTGTTGCACCAGGTTGCGGGCCAGCATTCCGGCTTTTCCCACCTCGGAGAGGTAGTTGGTTAATGAAGAGTAATTGTGCTTCAGGTGCGTTTCCATCGCCAGTTCATTGTAGCCGAGGATGGCTGTCAGCATATTGTTGAAGTCGTGGGCGATGCCGCCCGTCAAGTTACCCACGGCCTCCATTTTTTGCACCTGTTGAAGTTGGTGCAGTAATTCATTTCTCTCGGATTCCGCTTTTATGCGGTCTGAGATATCGCGCATCAGCCCGACAAAAAACAGTTTCCCGTTTAAATGCATGATGCTAACCGTGAGTTCAATCGGTATCACCGTGCCATCCTTCCGCTTTGCAACCAATTGGCGCGGGCCCTTGTCGACAAATTTTGATTTTCCGACTTTTCCATATGCGCCTATATGTTGGCTATGATGCTCAGCAAATGGCGGCGGCATGATCAGGCTGACGTTATTATTGACCAATTCTTCCGGTTGGTATCCGAGAAGTTTGCTGGCGCCGGGATTCAAGGATTCGATGGTGCCGTCTGGCGATATGGTTACGATGCCATCAGTAATGCTGTGAAACAGGGTATGTAGCCGATTTTCGCTCGCATTCAACGCCTGCGCTGAAAGCTGTGCGTTCTCTAGCTCCTTTGATAATCTGGTTTGGGTTGTTTGCAGGCTATGTTTCATCTTGTCAAATGCGTGCGTCAATTCACCGACTTCGTCGTTTGACTGTTTTGGCAGCCCGACATCGAAGTCGCCATTGGATATATGACGCGCCGCGATTGCCAAATGACGCAGGGGCTTGCTGACAAATTTATCTTGTAGTATCGCCGTCAGCAGCAGGGCCATACCAATAAGGGTGACAATCAGGAATATGAGGTGTTTTATGGTGCGGCTTCGATCGACAAGTCTCGCGTCAAAATCCGATAATAGATCTATATGTCCCAGAATATTTTCAAGTTGTTTGATTTCGTGGTGTAGCAATACGCCGTTGCGTGCACCGGCGCTGGCCGTTAGTTCGCTTAATGGATATATTCTATTTCCGTCCCTGGTACGGACAACGATGGATTTCCATTCCGGGTAACTCAATTGGACGGAGTTGATAATGGCGTACAGTTGGCCAAGATCGCTATCTAATATGGGTCGGGTCAGGGCATTGGCGAGAATGTCCAAGGTATGATGTTCCTGTCTGATGAAATCTTCTCGTTCTTTTTCCAGCAAATTCGGCAGCCATATTACATAGGGGATCGTGATAACCAGGATTAATCCGGCGAATACAGGGAATATCAATTTAAGTCGAATACCCATCTGATGTCAGCTCTGCGTTGCCAAGGTGTGGTTCAATCCGTGAAATTCACCGGCGGCATGGTATCGGTGGGAGTGTCACTGTTCGAGTCTGAGCTGAAGCGTTCCAATTCCATGGCCTGAATGGGAAGATAGTCTTTCATGGACGCTACACCTATTTTGCTGATCGGGATTTTCCTGAGGAGTGCGCGCCCATTCGCGCGTTCCCCCATGGCAAGCAGCGCGCGTAATACTTTCATGCGCACGGTTTTGGGTATTCGTTTGTGGGTGGCTATGGGGTGGGGCGCCACTTTGGGCGTGGTGTATAAAATACGTAATGCATTGCGTATCTCCGGAGACTGTTGTTGTAAAGTTTTCTGAACCCCGCCGCCAGCGGCGGCGCGGCCCAATGCGACATTGAGATATACCGAGCTATGAGATTGAACATATATCGGCTTGATCGACATCTTTAAATCAGAAGTCAGTATGGCTCGCGGCATCAGCGACGCCGCGAGTGCGTTTGGTGCCGGAAAAGCGATATATTTCCCATCGAGTTGCCTGATGTCATGGAAGTCGCTGTCGTTGCGTACCACGATGATTCCATATAGCAATCGCTCGATGTCCCGGGCCAGGGGTTTGTAGATTTCATTACGCGAGGTTTTCACCATATGGTAGGGATTCATATAGGCGAAATCGAAAATGCCATTGGCCAGCTTGTTTTCAAAGTCCGGAATATTGACGGAGCCTGTCAGTTGAAACTTGTAACCGGTTTCTGATTCCAGTTTGTCCAGTATCGGTCTCCATGCGGCAAGAATATATGCCGCGTCAAACTGTGGTACCACACCAAAGCTGAAATGTTTAGGGGGTTTCGTATCGCTGTCATTGCCGAACACAACGCCACTGACTAGCATGAGAACGGTGCACAGGAGAACGCAGGGTTTCAATTTGTTATTGGATCTTTCCTTGCAATGTCGGTTATCTATATTCATAGGCGGCTTTTGGCGGGAACCATCGTATATATGAAAAATGCTTCAGTTGTCGGGAAAATTACCGGGTATTCAGCTATATATCGTAAATGATTGCTTGTTTGTTTAACGGGTATATGCGTTCGGACACAAATGTTTATGTCGCAATTACCATATAGTTTACTCACGACGCGGATTTGGCCGGTAGCGCGGATAGCCGGGAAACGTTCGGCCTCCGCAGTGTCGTGGATGACCTGATTTCCAGCATGGCGTTGACCCAGTCGCCATCTCAGCCACGCAGGGTCCACGGACCTGGTGCCCGGGCAATGTTGACATAGGCGTGATCAGGGGGCTTAACAATGGAGCACCGGCCTCGGGTGGTAGCCACGGTAGGAAAGCTCTGGCGGGCAAGGGAAGCGGTAACCGTGCTTGCCTTACCTGGATAACGGTTTGAATGCGGCGTGCCGGATCGCGCTGTGTTCATGGTTTATACCTTATAAAAAACAAGCAATCATGGGTGTCATGGAATGATCGCGGTTAACTACCGGCGCGAGATGAATTCAGGGTTCGGTGAACTGCCTGTTTGATGAGTCGATACCGGAGCTGGGTGTCGATGTTTGGAGCTGAGGTAAATTTGGTTGCTCGCGTCATTGTTTGCGTCGGCCTTTATATGCTCGATGATGCGCATGCGTGTGGATGTATGGATGTCAACGGTAGGGTTTGTGTTTGCCGGAAGAAGCGGCTATAGTTCTTAACGTTGTTTGTAGCTGTATTTACAGATCAAGAGTGTTTGCTTTGCCATACGTGACGGGCAAGTGCGCAGTGCATGGCGCGCACTATGCTTCAGCTATCAATTTTATTGGGAGAACCGTGTATGTATAAGACTTGCATGAAGGGCGCTGTAGCGGCTTTGATCATCACCATGGGCGGCGCTGGCGTCGCGCTGGCCGCGGATACCGATAAGGCGGCAGGTGATTCCGGTAAAAAACACCATGTTGTTTTCCATGTCACCGACAGTGACGAAAAAAAATGGAACCAGGTACTCAACAATGCCGGCAATTTACAGAAGAAAGTCGGCAAGGAAAATGTCGAAATCGAGGTCGTTGCCAATGGTCCCGGTCTTGACATGTTCAAGTTCGAATCCGCGGTCGGTAATCGCATGAAGGAAGCTGTCGGCAACGGCGTGCAGCTGCTCGCCTGTGGCGCGACCATGAAGGCTACCAATGTCACCGAGAAGGATTTGTTTCCCGGCGTCAAAGTAGTACCCGGTGGCGTCATTGAAATCATGGAGAAGCAGGAAGCGGGTTGGACCTACCTGAAAATTTAACTGTGCCGGGGTAACGCATGGTTACCAATGGAAAGGGGGGCTTAATGCCCCCCTTTCTACTATAAATGCCATTGAACTATTGCCCTTGCACGTGGGTCTTGATCGCGCCCGTCGGCGATAGCATTACGCGCTGTTGCAGAAAGTCGCTGACGATGAGTTGCGCATCGATCTTCTGGCCGTAAACCTTGGATGCACTGTTGGCGTTACCGGCAGTCACCGCCGTCTGGCTGAGAGTGGCATACAACAACAATGACAACATAACAAAAATGCGGATACGAACCCTCTGATATGAGTACCGCGAAAGTTTCTTGTCTGTCGGGTAATACTGCCCCGCGCGCGGGATGGGTGCACAAAGTTACGGTGGCGCCAGACTCTCGGTCCGGTGTGCCATGGTCATTATTTTGCGTTCAATACCTTGGCATTGGTGGGTTGGTTGTCCCGGCGTGCGCCGAGCACCACGATGGTTTTGCCCTTCACGGTGATGAGTTCCTGATCTTCCATGTTTTTCAGCACCCGGCCCACCATCTCCCGGGAACAACCGACGATGCGCCCCAATTCCTGACGGGTAATGCGGATCTGCATCCCTTCGGGGTGGGTCATGGCGTCAGGTTCGTTGGTCAAGTCCAGCAGCGTGCGGGCGATCCGGCCGGTGACGTCCATAAAGGCCAAGTGTCCGACCTTGCGGCTGGTGCGGCGCAGGCGCAGGGCCATTTGCGAGGCCAGTTCGAACAGGATATCCGATTGGTCGTTGGCCAATTGGCGGAATTTCCCATAGCCAATTTCCGCCAATTCACACTGGGTGCGGGCACGCACATAAGCGCTGCGGTTGGCTTCATGACCAAACAGGCCCATTTCACCAAAAAAGTCGCCTGGGTTTAAATAGGCGAGTACAATTTCGCGTCCCTCGTCATCCTCGATTAGAACGGTGACGGAGCCACTGACGATATAATAGAGGACATCAGGTACATCACCAGCATAAATAATCAGGCTTTTGGCCGGATAACGGCGCCGGTGGCAATGTTCCAGGAACCGGTCCATGGACGGCGTGCTGATGGTGACGGAAGGATTTGCAGCCATTTTTTCACCCTGTTTATCGTAGTCAGTTGCAATTATTGACGGATTAATCCGCAAGCTTGCTATTTAATCGGCAGCTTTGGGAAAACCCTTAATCATCATTCGGGAGTGGCCCCGGTGGCCTGAAGGAGATGTCATTGAAAGCACGGATTAAGTGGGTTGAACAATCAACATTTTTGGGGGAATCCGGAAGTGGCCATGCGGTGGTCATGGATGGGCCGCCGGACATGGGGGGGCGCAATCTGGGGGTGCGTCCCATGGAATTAGTGTTGCTGGGCGTCGGTGGCTGTACCGCGTTTGATGTTGTTCATATCTTGCGCAAGTCTCGTCAGACTGTAGAAGACTGCTGGGTGGAGCTGGAAGCGGAACGCGCGGATGCCGAGCCCAAGGTATTTACCCGCATCCATATCAAATTCTTCGTCAAGGGCCAGTCGCTCCAGGAAAGTCAGGTGCAGCGCGCCGTGGCTTTGTCCGCGGAAAAATACTGCTCCGCGTCGCTCATGCTCAAGCAGGGTGGTGTGGCCATCACCCACGAATTCAGTATCGTCCCTTAGTTACATTCTTCCGGAATAATTCCCTAGTGTCTGATCAAGAACGCTTTCTGGCATTGCAGCAACGGTATTACCAGGCGTGGTTTCGGTTTCATCCGGAAGTTGCGGTGAATATCGGCGTACCCGGTTACGCGGATCAACTGCCACCGGTGGATGACGATGAGGTCGGCGCACTGGTGGTGCTCAATGAAAAGCTATTATCCACCTTGGAAGAAATCAGTCTGGATAACCTGACGCCGGATGCCCAGCTGGATTACCAGCTGCTTTACGGCAGCGCCATGATCGAAGGGCACGAATTACTGGCCTGCGACTGGCGTTTGTGCAGTCCCCAGCGTTTTCTGCCGATTCAGGCCATCCACCAGTTAACGGTAAAGCCCGTGGCCGATATGGCGCAAAATATGGCCCGGCGCCTGGAGGCGATTCCCGGGCACCTGCGCAAGGCCCGCAGCTACCTGGCGCGGCAACCGGAAAGGATACCGGCGCTGTGGCTGGAGGCGGCCATCCAGGAAGCGGTGAGTGGCGTGGAGTATTTTCAGACGCTTAACAGCCATCCGCAGTTGGGCGCGGTGGTTGCCAAGGGGGTGCTGGAGGAGGCCAGTCAGGCGTTGATCGGGTTTGCCCGGTTTCTGGAACGGGATCTGGGCGCCCGGGCGACGGGGGATTTTGCCATCGGGGAGCAGCGTTATTTACGTCACTTGCAGCACCGGCATTTTCTGGACCTGACATCGGCGCAGTTGCTGGCATTCGGTCAGAGCCTGTTTGACAAAACGCTGGTCGAATTGGAGCAGGCGACAGAACAATTGCGTGGGGACCGCGATGTGCTGACCCTGACCCGGCAGTTACAGAAGCAGCATCCGTCTCCTGAAGCGCTGCTGGACAGTTATCTGGCGGGCATGGTGGCGGCGCGGGATTTCGTCAGATCCCACGATCTGGTGACATTTCCCGCCGTGGAGCAGCTCGATGTGGTGGCGACACCGGGATTTTTACGTCACCAGATTCCGTTTGCCGCCTACATGGAGCCGGCGGTAAATGACAATCGGCAACGGGGTTTTTATTATGTGACACCGGTGACTCAGCCTGGCGATATGGGCGAACACAACCACCTGTCGATCATGCATACCTGCGTGCACGAATCCTATCCGGGGCACCATTTGCAGTTTGTTACCGCCAATCTGAATGCCGAAGCTTCTACGGTGCCGCGTCTCACCAGTCCCTCGGCGACTTTGTACGAAGGCTGGGCCCTGTATTGCGAACAGATGATGATGGAACAGGGTTTTCTCGATGCGCCCGAAAGCCGGTTTTTATTGCTGAAAGACCGACTGTGGCGGGCGTTACGTATTATTATCGACGTCGAGATCCAGACCCGGGGGTTGAGCGTGGAGCGCGCTGCGGCGCGCATGCAGGAGGTGCTGGGATTCAGCGCCGGTCAGGCGAAAGCCGACCTTACCTGGTACTCCATGGCGCCTACCGTACCCATGGGGTACGGGGTCGGTTGGGCTCTGATCAATGCCACCCGCGATTGCCTGCGGTTGCAGCAACCGGAGCTGTCATTGAAGGGATTTCATGATCGATTACTGTCGGAGGGATCGGTGGCGCTGCCGGCGGTAATACGCAAACGCTTCGGGCAAAATACCTGGCAGGATGTAAAACAAATGGTTTTCGGGCAGGCGCACTGAGCGATGTCCGTCCATGAACCTAAATTATTTTTTGTCGCGGCGCAAAGGCGCCTGGATGAGACTGTAAAAAACTTTTCAAGACAACGAGTTATTCTTCGCAGTCGTCGCGCCTCGGTGACGGGTTTGTTACAGGCGCTTGAGTGCCGGTGTTTGGTTCATGACAGGAGAAGAGATTTATGCAAAGACCGGCAGCGACGGCAGGCCTGCGTCATGTGGCGCTTTATGTAAACCAGTTTGCGGCCTGTGAACAATTCTACGTGGATCTGGTGGGGATGCGGGTGGAATGGCGGCCGGATGCGGACAATGTTTACCTTAGCGGCGGAGTCGACAATCTCGCCCTGCACCGCAGCGACAGCCATTTCGACGGCCCGCAACATCTGGACCATATTGGATTTATACTTGATGTTCCGGAACATGTGGATGCCTGGCACGCCTATCTTGCCGCTAACGGTGTGTCCATGCATACCGCAGTGAAGCAGCATCGGGACGGCGCACGAAGTTTTTATTGTTATGATCCTGATGGTAATAAGCTACAATTCATTTTTCATCCGCCACTGGCACGGGGCACCCCCGGCGCTCAGACAAATTTGTAAACCGTTGAAGAAGGGTTGCGCGATTGGTTAAACCACTTAAAAGAGTCAAGCTCAAGGGCTTTAATAACCTGACCAAGACGTTGAGCTTCAATATTTATGATATCTGTTATGCCCTGACGCGCAGTCAACGCCGCAAGTATATCGAATACATCGACGAGGAATACAATGCGGAACGTCTGACCAATATCCTCACCGAGGTGGCGGACCTGATCGGCGCCAATATTCTCAATATTGCCCACCAGGATTATGATCCTCAGGGCGCCAGCGTCACGATGTTGATTTCCGAGGAACTGATATCCGCCAAGGATATCGAGAACACGGAAGCGCCGGGGCCGTTGCCCGAATCCGTGGTGACGCACCTGGACAAGAGTCACATCACCGTGCATACCTACCCGGAGAGTCATCCGGACAATGGTATCAGTACGTTTCGCGCTGACATCGATGTATCCACCTGTGGGCGTATTTCGCCGCTGCGCGCGTTAAATTACCTGATCCACAGTTTCGACTCGGATATCGTGATCATGGATTACCGGGTACGCGGTTTTACGCGGGATGTGCGCGGCAAGAAATTCTTTATTGATCACAAGATCAACTCGATTCAGAACTTCATTGCCAAGGACACGAAAGAGCGTTACCAGATGATCGACGTCAACGTGTACCAGGAAAACATCTTCCATACCAAGATGATCCTGAAGGAATTTGCCATCGATAACTATTTGTTTGGCATGGATGCGGCGGATTTGACTCCGCGCGATGACCGCACCATTCGCCAGCGCTTGCAGCGGGAAATGAAGGAGATTTTTTCCGGCAGCAATATCGTGTCGACACCCCGTACCAAATAACCTACGCGCCCCGGGCGGCCCGGGGCGCATTTCCCAGTCCCGCTTCGTCACCACGTTATCCGCGCTCTACCATCGCTCCGCTCTTTGATCGATACCGGTGATGACGGGTGTTACCGCCAGCGCCGGCTGTTGGGTGTTTGCTGTTTGCTGTTTGCTGTTGGTTGTTGGTTGTTGGTTGTTGGTTGTTGGTTGTTGGTTGTTGGCTGTAGGGTGCGTATTACGCACCGCACAAAGTCGGAATCACCAATAATCCGTGCCATTACGCGCCGTTTTTTTATCGGTTGACGAAACCGCGAAGACAAAAAGTTAAACGGTGCGTAATACGCACCCTACAGCCAGAACGCGGTGCGGGTCATGATTTTCGAAGTGAGTTGCATGAGTTTTTTGACCGGCAGGGGCAGGGGTGCGCCCCCGGCCTCCAGGGCGACGGTGGCATGTTGGCGTTCATCGATACGCATTTGTTCAAGAATGGCGCGACTTTTCACGTCCTCGGCCGGCAGGCGTTGCAGATGGCTGTCCAGATGCCTGATTACCTGGTGCTCGGTTTCCGCCACGAAGCCCAGGCTCCATTTGTCGCCGGCGAGGCCGGCGGCGGCGCCGATGGCGACGGAGCCCAGATACCACAGCGGACTCAAGTAACTGGTATGAGTCTCCAGTTCCTCGATACGACGGGCGCACCAGTCCAGGTGGTCGTTTTCTTCCTGCGCGGCGCGTTCCATCTTGTCGCGCACGTCCGGCAAGCGGGCGCTCAACGCCTGTCCTTGGTATAACCCCTGGGCGGCCACTTCTCCCGCGTGATTGATGCGCATGAGAGCGCCGGCCAGACGCCGTTCCGGTACGGATAGCTCCGCATCCGGCAGTTGTGACGCGGGATCGGGACGTTCTGTAATCTCTGGGGCACCGAACACGGTACGGATGCCCTGGTCGACGCTGATGAGCAGACGATCCAGAGGTGAATAGTGGCGGCGGTTTTGCATTGGCTTACGATAACCTCGGCGCGGCTTCAGGGCAAGTTTGGCATTGATGGCAGCAGGCTGGCCAGTACTTGGGCGGGATGCAGCACCGGGACTTCGAGACCGGCCTGACGCAATGCTGTTGTCAGATGTAACGCGCATCCCAGGTTGGTGGTCACCACCATGGGATGTTCGACGGCGGCAATGTGGTCGACCTTGTCCGCCACCAGCGTGCGGGCGACCTCGGGGTGAGACAGTCGGTGGGTGCCGGCGGCGCCACAGCACAGGGGGTTGTTTTCCAGAGGCAGCACGGCGGCTTCGGGAATGCGACCCAGTAATTTATACAAGTATTGGTGTTCGCGTAAACCATTGCGCAGACTGCAGGCTTCATGAACCAGCAGCGTGCAGGGCAGCGCCGGCAGGCGCGTGGTCGACGGCCAATGCTGTTCCACGAACCGGCTGAAATCCATGACCTTGAGGGTGCTGTGCTCACGTAAGCTCAGGGCGCAGGCGCTCACCAGGGAAACGACGGGCAGAGCAGTATCGACATGCGTAGTTAACTGCTGCTGCAGCGTTTGAGCGCGTTCCTGATCCCCGTGTCGTCGATGCAGGGCACCGCAGCATTGCCGTCCGTCGGGGAGTACCGCATCAAACCCCAAGTGCGCCAATACCCTGATAGCGGCGTTCTGGGTATCCGGTTGCAACAAATCGCTCATGCAGCCGGTGAACAGAGTGACAGGAGTGCGTGCTGCCGGAGTTGTCGTCGGCGCGTTATCGCTGATGGTTGACACGGGGATCGCCGCCAGATTGACGGCACCGATCCAACCGCGGCGCTGACCCAGGGAACGAAGCCCCGTTTTCTGGTAAATCCACAACATGCCCCGCAGTACGGCAACATATGCGTCATTGTTCAGTAAACGGTTGAACATTTGGAAAAAGGACTGAACCGCCAAGTTGCGTCGCCGCCGGGGTGCAATGTGCGCGCTGGCGAAGTCCATGATCGCGCCATAGGCCACCCGTGACGGGCACAAGGCTTCACAGGCCCGGCATTGCAGGCAGTTATCTAAATGGGTGATCAGTCCCGAATTCAGTGGCAGGCGGTTTTCCAGCAAACCTTGAATCAAAGCGATGCGGCCGCGGGGGGATTCGGCTTCATGGTGCTGTAAACGGTAGGTGGGACATACCGTCTGACACATGCCACATTTTACGCACTGATCCGCCAGCGCGAGGACTTTGTGGTGATCCGACACGGCGGTTACCTCATGTTAATTTTGGCTGTGTTGATTCAGGGGCGTTCAATGCAGCCGGGGAATTGAGCCCCGGCACCGGCAGTGGTAGATTGCAGGCGAAGAACAACCTCAAGGTATCCAATCATGCCATATTATCAATACCATGTGTTTTTCTGTACCAATCTGCGCAGTGATGGCCGGAATTGCTGCCAGAACGCGGAGGCTCAGGCGATGCGCGATTACGCCAAAGGTCGCGTCAGGGCTTTGGGGCTGGCGGGTAAAGGCGGGGTACGCATCAACAATGCCGGTTGTATGGATCGCTGCGACGAGGGTCCGGTGGTGGCCGTTTATCCCCAGGGAGTCTGGTATACCTATGTCGATCAAGAGGATATCGAAGAAATCGTGCAGGAGCATCTGGTGAAGGGACGGATTGTCGAACGTTTACTGCTTGATTCTCCCGTGTAGGGTGATGACGCACCGTTTTTTTTCAGGGACGAAGAATTTCCAGAAACGAAGCGTCGTGAAAAAAAGATCTTACGGTGCGTAATATACGCCCTACAGTGCTCAGGGTTATCTGTGGGGGTTGGGGGGGACGGGAGGGATTCCGGGGAGCGGTGAGGGCTTTGCAGGCTTTTGACTGTGGCGAGAGTTTTAATAAATATTATTAGCCCAATTAACCATCTTGATGATGGGTAAGTCTATCCCATTGAATAAAAACGCTTTATTTTCTTATATTGATATCAGAAAATTAAAATATTAGTGTTGACTAATATAACTATCCCCGCCATAATGGCTCCTAAGTATTTCATGTTGTTATTTCTCCTCCACCTCCCCCTAAAAGGTGGAATTCTTTCACGGCACCACCCCCTGGTGCCGTGTTTTTTTATTTCTCCCGGAATAACAACTTATTGTTGACACTTCGGTGCTGAATTCGTAGTATTTCACACTTTTTCAACTGGCCCGTGTTGGAGCAGAATTAGGATGAAAACAGTTAGTGCAAAACCCTCGACCATACGGCGGGATTGGTTTGTAGTTGATGCCACCGATAAAACCCTGGGTCGATTGGCCACCGCCATTGCCAGCCGTTTACGGGGCAAACATAAGCCGGAATTTACGCCCCATATGGATACCGGGGACTATATCGTGGTCATCAACGCGGAAAAAATCGCAGTGACCGGCCGCAAGAACACCGATAAGATGTATTACCACCATACCGGTTATCCCGGTGGCATCAAATCCATCAGTTTCCGTGACCAGATCACGAAACGGCCGGAAACCGTCATCGAGACCGCGGTAAAAGGCATGTTGCCCAAAAATCCATTGGGCCGCGAAATGTTCCGTAAACTCAAGGTTTACGCCGGGCCAGAGCATCAGCACACCGCTCAGCAACCCAAACCCTTGGAAATTTAAATAGACGGGTGATATCAGTATGCAATTAATCAGTGTAGGTCGGCGCAAGAGTTCCACCGCCAGAGTATTTTTGAAAAAGGGCAGTGGCAAGATTACGGTGAATCATCTGGATCTGGACAAGTATTTCGGCCGGGAAACCGCCCGGATGCTGGTGCGTCAGCCCCTGGTGTCCACCAATACCAACGACCAGTTCGACATCAACGTCAACGTGCGCGGCGGTGGTGACATCGGCCAGGCCGGCGCCATTCGGCACGGTATCGCCCGCGCCCTGTTGGCGCATAACGATGGTTTGCGCTCAACGCTGCGCCAGGGTGGCTATCTGACCCGGGATGCGCGTGAGGTGGAACGTAAGAAAGTGGGTCTGCACAAGGCGCGCAAGCGTCCTCAGTACTCCAAGCGTTAAGCACTTTGCAAACGAAAAAAAGGCGGTTGTCACCGCCTTTTTTTTTGCCCGCAAAATAGCGCGCTTTACAGCGCCATGCCCAGCAATGCCTCGCTCTGGGAGAAGCCCCAGATATTTACTGAAGTTTCTTGTTTCACGCTACGGATCAACATCTGCAGAGTTTGCAGTGACTCGTGTTCCGTAATTTCCGACAGCAGGTGACGCAGGTACAGATTGAATTGACGGAAGTTTTCCTGCAGATTTTCCCCGTGACTGCTGGCCAGCATGCCGTTGGTGAAATACAGACGTACCTCGCTTTGGGTTATGCCATAGAGGCGTATGGTGCGCATGCACAACATCAGAAACGCGCTCCCTAAGTCCTGGTGCCGGCAAATGCACGGTAGATAGGCCAAATCGCCGAGCGCCGCCAGTTGCATGTGACGTTGCTCCGGGTCTTTGGCCAGCGTCATGAGTGGTAGCGCCGCTGCCACGGTCGCCAACAGATCGGGAGGCAGGGTCCAGGTTTGTGCCACTAATCCTAAATGTTTCCATAAAGGATTCCGGGGGTCGCTGTCGACCTTGGATTTCAAATCCTGCACCACCGCCGGCATCAACGCCGGCCGCGTATTTGGCATGACGTCATCGGGCATGTCAAGATCGTGGATATCTCGAAACCAGGGGCGGCGTTGCTCCGCGCGTGGCGCCAGCAGCAGTTCCAGATTTTGCCGGAGTGGTGCGCTGTGATCCGGGATCGCTTGAGCTTCCAGCAAGCCGGTGAGCATGCGTTGCATCAGGTTCTCCATCACCAGCGGAAAATCGCATTGCGACGGCAGCATCATGCGCGCACCGGGCGTGGCGAGCACTTGCACCAGATCGGTGATTTCCCGGGGGACGGTTGCCTCGGCGTCGAGCAATACAAGCAATGGTCCGAAGTCGACCTGAAGCCGGCAGCAGTCGTTGATCAGCATGCCGCAGTGGCTCCAGGCGCACAGGCGCAACCAGTATTCAGGGAGTTCCGACAGCCTCGGTAGATGACGCAGGCGCTGGTAGAGATATGCCAGCAGTTTCGGGAACACAACATAGAGGTCATGGCGGTCCGCATGGAGCAGGCGTTGCTGATGCAGACGCGCGATCAGGTGTTCAGCCAGGTCATGGTAGCGCGCATCAGCGCTGCGGCACAGGCTCAGATCGAGCAGGTTGAGCAGGGTGATTGGGTCACGGGCTTCCCGCGCGACTGCCAGAGCGTTCCACAGCGTATCGTTATCGATGTCATTCAGGGCGTGCCGGATGCGGGTACAGTTGAATACGCCGGTCGGCAACGCGATGGTTAAGCCCGCGACCAGATCCGTTGCCAGTAACTGTTGCAGATGCGGCTCCCAGACACGGTTAAGGTAATCCGCTATTTCATAGTAGTCGTGTGTTGTGCCACACAGGGCTTCATAATATCCCATGTCTGTGGGTACGAGTTGCGTCAGGTCATTGATGTTGGAGGTTAAGCGCGCCAGCAGTACGGCGCGTTGCTCGGCAAATATCAAGTCACTCGCTTTGGAATCGGAAATGCTGCCGGTCAGGCGGCCCAGGTCGGCGTCCCGGTTCAACATGGGATGCAATAGTGGCGGTAACATATCGATATAAGCGCCAAGCAATGCAGGCGTCACGGTGGTGCCGGATGCTTTCTCCGCGGATACCACGGTTACTAACTGTTGTGCATGCATGGCGGCGGTTTTTTCGATTACCGGCCAGTTGCGTGTTTCCAGGGGTGTTAACTGCGATTGTCCCAGCCAGCGCAAATACGCTGCCGCCCGTCGTGGATCGGCCGGTTGCAATGCCAGAAAAGCGGCGATCGACATGGCGCTGGTGTCCTCGAAAAAATAGAGATTCATGGCCGGTTCCAACGCATGACGCCATTGGGTAAGCTTTGGAAACAACTCATCCGCCAACCATGTGGAACGGGCTTCGGCCAACGCCAGGGAATTCTCCGATTGGGCCCAAGTGTCGCGGACCGCCACCATCACGGTCAGATGCAGGCGATCCATGAAATAGGCTTCGGCGGGAAGTTGCAACACTTGATTGGCCATGATCTGTTGGGTGTAATGCCGCAGGTCTCGCAAGGCATCGGTTTCCATCAGGCGTTTGCCGGTGCTGTCCATCCGGGATTCGGCCAGCCAGAAATGCAGCTCCGGCAGTTCCAGCGGTATCGCGTAGTAACCGCGCCGGCGCAAGTTAAGCCGCAGTGCGAATTTTTCCTGCTTGCTGAGCAACCCGCTGTCCGCCAGTTCGTCGATAATATCCAGCAGGCCGATCAGACGTTTCTGGCGCCGGTCTTCGCTGTTGAGATGATTCTTGCGGCTACTCAGGCTACGATCATCGATCCAGTAAAAATCCGCGTAGGAGTAACCATCCAAAAGCTCCACGATGGAGCCGGCAAGGGTATGGACATTATATTTTGATTTGAGTCGCGGCGTGAGTCTGATATTGCCGGCGGCAATGCCTTGCTGCAAACGTTGCTGCAAGGATTCCAGTACACGCATCGTGTCTTCGCGGTAGCTGGCTGCGGTGAGCGTATCGTGCAGCTCCTGGACGGTGCTGCTGTGAATGCAGTAGTGGTGACCTGAATTCAGGGCTTCGTCCAGTACTCTGGCGTCGCTGAGATACACCAGGGCTTGTTCGTCCAGATAAATCGGGCCGTCATGTTGCTTCGCCATGGTGTGAATGTGGTCGGTGTCCATGTCTGATAAATAACTTTTTGCGGTAGTGCGATGCGCGGCGCTCAGGTTGCGCACCAACACATCCAGACATTGGTGGGTAGAGACGATGCATTCATCGTATATGCCCAGCTCGGCCTCTTCGCAGGCCATGGAATAGGACTTGAATATCGGTGTCGGTAGAATCACCTTGCCCCGGTTGGTGTGCGCGGCGTGCAGCAGCTGCGCCCGCGTGACGCCAACTTCATTGACCAGCCACGCCGGTGGGTGTGTGCTGATCGGCAACAGTATATCAATACGGCCTTGCTCGACGTGCGCCAACAAGTGGCTGGCAATCTCAAACCGGGGCAGTTGGCCGTGTTGCAGCTTGAGTTGTTCCTCACGCAGTACACCCGCGGTGCTGAAGGGAATGACAATGGTATCGAAACGCCGGGTGAGCAGTGGCCACAACTGCAAAGATTCCGCCAGCAACAGCGCACCGAAATCCATGGCTACGGAACGTGCCATGGAGATATCGTTGGCGCCGCAATGCGCCAAGTGCAGTGGAATCAGGGTGCGATAACGCGCATCACCGTCCTGCTCATTGGCCAGAGCCTGACCGACCAACAATTCCGACAGCGGGTAGTGCAAGGCCTGCGCGGCCAACGCCGCGGGAAAGTGCGCCGCGCTGACATGGGTCCACAGGTTCGAGGGGCATTCGCGCGCGTTGCTGACGATGTCCACGATTTGATTGTAGCCATGCTGCCAGAGTGCTCCAGTATTGTCGTAGGCGCAAATTGCCCGGTACAGCCAGGGAGTGGCCGAGATCTTTTCCCCCAAATTCACCATCAAGTTGTATGCTTGGGTTAACAGTCGGGGTTTGTCGCCCGCGATGTTCACCGCCTGGGTAATCAAGGCGACGGCGTGTTGTTTGTCCATTGGCGCCACGATCAGTGCCAGGGTCAACAAATCATCCGCCTGCCAAGTCGCATCCACCGTTCCCAGTTTGTCTGTCAGTGGCGCCAGTTGCCGCCAATCGCAGGCGGTAAATGCGTTGTACAAGGCGAGCGACAATATCTGCCCGTCCGACGCCGGCTGCGCGGTTTGATCCAGTAAGCGACTCACGACCTGAACGTTGCCTTGCTGGAATTGACACCAGGCATAGCACTGGGTCAAGTAGGCGTCGTCTTCCATTAATCCAAGATTCTGCTCCAGGAAGGTCAGCAGGAGCAGATCGTCACGTGTGGTCACGAGGCATTGCGCTACGGCTACGGCATGTTCCAGCGTGGGTTGCCGTTGAAACAATTCCTGGACGAAAGGTTTGAGTGCCGCGGCATCGCCGGCGGCTTGCAAGTGCCGGCACAATGCGCTGAGATTGGTTACCGATTCGTCGTCGATGAATTTCTGAAAAGGCGTTGCCAGGTTGCACCGCAGGTGCGCGATATTGTGACTCCATTTCGGGAAGTCCTCGGTGAGTGTTTCCCGATGGCTGTACATTATGGCTTCCGCCCGTGGAAACCGGTCTGTTGCCAGCAGTTCGTGAATCAGGAAGTCCGCCCAGGTGCCGGCGTCAAACACGCGGCGCTGCAGTTTATCCTGTTCGTAACTTAAAAATTGTATCAGTTGGACATGGTTGCCAATGTATTTGAGATAGAAATAGCGGGCAGCGATTTCATCGGCGTCGAAACCGGCGATCAACGCCTGCTTATTGAGGTAGCGTTGCAGTACTCTGGTGTGCACCGCGATGGTGAATTCCGCGGCCAGTTCAATATACAAGGCTGCCCGTGTTGGTTCGTGCATGGCGTCCTGGACCGCCGCGACCCCTTGTTCATAAGTTGCCGGATCGGTCAGCAGCAGCCAGGTGCTCATGCGCAAAGCCTTCTCGGCCCGATCCGGTGCGCCGATGGCGGATAGCGATTGCGTCGCTTGCTGCAGCGCCCAGTGAGCGCGTTCCCGATAATGGCGTGCGGCAGGATGTTGGCTGAGGAGGTGCCTGATACCGAACAATTGCCGGTATAGAATTTTTTTACGGTGCACCGGCGGTAACAGCAACGCCAGATTGATGATGCCCTCGAGATAATATAAATGAGGACATGCCGCGTAATGTTGGGGCTGCATTTGCGCCAGCAGGCCGGCAGCTTCCTCCCAAAGTTCGGATTTGGCAAATGTCGCCGCGACGGTGTGCCAGCTCGCCGCCGACAGATTCTCGATGCCCTTGGGTGCTTCCTTGAGAAACCAATTGATGATACCTACCCGATCGTGCTGGCGCAGATACATCTGTAATATTTGTTCGCGAGCATCGGGCGTTCCCTCGGCGCTCAACTGGGCCATGGCTTCATTGATGGCGCCCTGGTTGAACGAGCGCCATGCGTTAAGAATAGTCTGTTGCCCGGGTTCAACATTCAGGTGCGAGAGACGGTCGAGGTACCGCTGCGTGCGCCCGCCCGCGGCACCCGCCTGCAATCGTGCCACGGCGGCTTGGTAGAGAATATCCGTCACTGCGGTGCCGGGGATATTGAATAGTTCATAACCTTCGCCAACATGATCCACCAATTGGTCCAACGCTTCGATGGTGTTGGCGGCGGGGATGGCGCTGCGTCGCAGGATATTTTGCAGTTGTGCCAGGCTTTCCCGGGCGCGCACGGGATCGACCATCTGGGGCAGCGACATGGCCTGGGTTACCGGTGATGCCTGTGTTTCCCGGGACAGCGTCGGCCAGGGTAGGTCGCGTGCCAGCAGGTCTTCAGGTTTGCCGGCAGGCACTGCGCCAGCCTCAGTGTTATGATCGGGGTCGGCTTGGGAACGGGACATGATAGGCACCGGTTTGTTCAATATGAGTCATGTGTGGCGTCGGCATGCACGCCCTGGCCCGCACGTGTGACAGGCTGGGTAAACACGTTTACGGGCTAATCTCTAATTACGGCTCTGGCGCGTAAGTCTTTAAAGGGACTTGCTTTGGTCGCGAGTATTATGTGGTCATCCCGGGCGACAAGAATAGGTGGGTGATGTGCGCATGCATGGTCGACAACACTGCCCCATCCGCCATACAATACGCCTTCCGTCGCCCGTAAGTGGTGAAATAATGGTCATTTCGCGGTGATGGGCTAAGTTTTTTGGGGGATCGTCTAGCGGCAGGACTACGGACTCTGACTCCGTCAACCTAGGTTCGAATCCTAGTCCCCCAGCCAAATGCATAAAAGAACTCGCGCCAGCGAGTTTTTTTTTGGTAGAAAATCACTGCCAGACATAATCTTGTAATTTGTTTGTATAAACTTATAACCTTCGGTGTTGAGTGTTGAATCAACGGCGTTTTTTTGCATGAATAATAAACAAAGCGGCGACATTAAGTAAAAAAGGCTTCAAATCGGCGTAAAACCGGGCCTTTTTTTTATAACCGGATAAATATAAGCGTAGAATTTCTCGAATGTTGCGTTAGTGCAACAAATTCGTGCTTGATTTCTCAGTTTTTATGATTGCCTGTTGCATATTTACGCCAAGGTGAGCTATAAAGTAACACCAGTGAGCGAGACGCATTATTCGAAAGTTTCGCCAACGAGTTTTAACACCAATAACTATATAAGCAACTTTAACTAAACCAATAAAAGAGCAGGAGATGACGATGAATAAGAAATTATCTGTAATAGCAGTGAGCGCAGCCCTGGCGCTGGGTTCCCTGTCTGTTCAAGCGGAAACTAAAATCTATGGCGTAGCCCATGTATCCGTGGACTCCCTGAGCGGCCTGGCTGACAAGACCATTGACTCCGATGGTGACGGCACCAATGATGATGTTGGCATTTTCGTGTCCAGCAATGCCTCCCGTATCGGTTTCAGCGGCGACGTAGACGCTGGCGAAGGCCTGAAGGGCATCTGGAAAATCGAGCAGGGTGTTGCTCTGGATTCCGGCGGAGCTTCTCTGTCTAACTACAATTCTTATGCCGGCCTGTCCGGTGGCTTCGGTACCGCCATGATCGGTTACCATGACAGCCCCGTGAAACTGGTAGGCCGCAAGGTTGACCTGTTCGGTGACACCATTGCTGATTCCCGTAGCATCATCGGCGCCGGCGCCGGCGCTAACTTCGCTGAAAAGCGTCTGGGCGGTATCGGCTACATGAACAAGTTCGGTGACGTTGGCCTGATGGTTGGTTACGTTCCCCAGGACACCAATGGCGAAAATGCCACCGGTTTCGTGGTTAGCGTTGATTACTCCATGAAAGACATGTATGTCGGCCTGGGTTATCACTCCCTGTCCGCGGAAATGGGCGGCAATCCCGATGGTGATTCCGAGTCCGCAATGCGTTTGGGTTTCATGATGAAATTCGGCACCTTCGGTGTTAATGCCCTGTACCAGACCGTTGACGGTTACAGCGCCAATGGCGACAACAGCCGCGCTACCATGGGTCTTGGCGGCAGCATGGGCCTGGGCGACGCCGGCACTTTGAAGCTGCAATACTACGCGGCCGGTGCTAACGACAACGCTGCCACCGACGACGGCGCTACCATGGTGGCTCTGGGTTATGACCATAAACTGGGCAAAGACGTTACCGTCTATGCAGTTTATGCCGGTGTGACCAATGACGACGCGGGCAAATACAAAGTCGGCGGCGGCGGCCACGGTACTGCCAGCCAGACCATTACCACAGCTGCTTCTGACGGCACCACCGAAGCCAACAGCGGTATCTCCCTGGGCATGAAGTTCAAGTTCTAATCAGTACCAGATAATTACAATAAACTCCTACGGGACCTTCGGGTCCCGTTTTTTTTTATTGGGATAGGGCCGGAACCGATTTAATGGCATAATGGCGGCCTCCAGTCATAGGTATCGGGTAAGGATAAGGACCAAAAACATGGCAATGCAGCATAAGTTAGTGACCATCACCACCACCTCCTGGCTCCTGGTGCCGGTGGCTCTCCTGGCGCCACTGGCCGCCGGCGCGGATGTCACTGTGGGGGGGCGGGCTCAGGTGGAACTGGCGTTTGTCAAGGATGCCGCCGACCGCAGCGACGGTTTGAGCGGGAAGGGTTCGAAAATGGACGGCACCAATATGGTGGATGAATCCCAGGGTCGAATCACGGTCAAAGCTTCGGAAGATTTGAATGATTCATTGCTGACCTTCGCGGTGCTGGAATACCAGGTGGATACCGCCGATGGTGATGCCGGCGCCTCTTGTTCCACCGAAAGCGGCGGCGCTGCCGGCGCTGAGCACACTCACGAATGTAATAACACGAACACCGGTCTGACGCCCCGCGAAACCAATTTGGGTATTCAGGGGCATTTCGGTACCGTGGAATTCGGACGCATCAAGTCCCCCTATAAATATACCGGTGGGGTCAAGTACGATCCATTTGTCGCCACTACCCTGGAAGCTCGTAATCACGGGGGCATGAGTCCCGGTGCCTTCGGTCATAATGGTTTTCTGGTGGATTCTCTCGGTTATCGCTCATCCAGTATCGGGGGTCTGATCGTGTGGTTTGCCTACAATCCGGAAACGGAAGCCAACGCCACCAAATGCGCTCAGTGCGCCACCAACGGCGATGCCCTCAGTTATGCGGTCAGTTACGGTACCAAGGAATTCGAAGTATTCCTCGCGGGCAATAACGACAGCGATGATGAGCAGCCGGGTGAGAAATCCTATCGCGCCGGCAAAGTTGGCGGCATGCTCGAAATCAGTAATGATCACAAGTTCAAGTTGCAGCGTGAGAGTATTGACAACAAAGGCATCGAAGATGTGTATTCCTTCATCGGTTATGAAGGTCGCAACAAGAACAATCTGTGGATCGTGCAGGTGGGCCGATCTGAACCGGGTAATGCCATGGGCGCGCCGCGTCCGGATACCGTCAGCTATGCCACCGCGGGCTTGATTCACCGGGCCAGCAAGGAAACGCGGTTTTTCGGCGGTTATCGTCGTACCACGCATGAAGAATCGGTGTTTTCCGTGGGCATGCGCAAGGATTTTTGATGCCACGGATGCGGAAACCAACATGACCGTGAAGACCGGGAACAAGCCAAAGAAAAAATCCGCACCCAAAGTCACTGAGGCGCAACGTGCGGACCGTCATGAGTTGTACCAGAAGTCGGTGCAGGCGCCGGAGCATTCCGTCGAATTCTTCACGGAGCAATACCGTAAAGTTTTTGCCGCGGACCCCAAACTGCTGCGCGAGGATTTCTGCGGCACCGCCTTTTTGTCCACGGAGTGGTGTAAAAACCATGAGAATAAGCGCGCCCTGGGCGTGGATTTGTGCCGGGACACGCTGGATTGGGGGATGCAACACAACATTCAACCCGCCGGCGAACAAATTGCCGCTCGCATTCAGTTGCGTCACGCCGATGTGCTGGAAATCGGCGAACCCCGGGCGGATGTCACCTGTGCCATGAATTTCAGCTATCAGGTGTTCAAGACACGCGCGCAAATGTTGCGTTATTTCCGAGGCGCCTATCAAGGACTCGCGGACCAGGGACTGTTCATTCTGGATATTTTCGGTGGTACCGAAGCCATGGAAGCCATGGAGGAAGAGCGCGAAGTCGAGGATGAAACCTTCACGTATATCTGGGATCAGGACAAGTTCAATCCCATTACCCACGACATTCTCTGTTACATTCATTTTTTATTTGAGGATGGGTCGCGCATGGATAAGGCGTTTACTTATGATTGGCGTTTGTGGAGCATTCCCGAATTGAGCGAGTTGCTGACGGAAGCAGGCTTCAACACGGTACGCGTTTTCTGGGAAGAGATGGCGGAAGATGAAGATGACGATGAATATCTGGAAGGCACCGGCGAATATTATGAGACCCGGGAAGTGGAAAACCAGGAGTCATGGGTGACTTATCTGGTAGCCGAAAAACGTCCCGGCGTTTGACCGGCACTCTGCGGATCCGTTGCGATGCACACCCAGAAAGTCTTTTTCCAGAACGCCATGGGGCAACGCCTGGCCGGGCGCATCGATATGCCCGATGATGATGCCTTCCACGCCGTCGCTATTTTCGCCCATTGTTTCACCTGCACCAAGGATATCAAGGCCGCGGTGTTTCTGTCGCGTACCCTTACCGAACACGGGTATGCGGTATTGCGTTTCGACTTCCCCGGCCTGGGGGAGAGCGAAGGGGATTTCACCGAAACCAATTTTACCAGCAATGTCGAAGACTTGATTGCCGCCACGGCTTTCATCAGTGACCGGCTGGCGCCGCCACAGTTATTGATCGGACACTCACTGGGTGGGGCGGCGGTGATCAAGGTCGCGCCCCGCATCGCTTCCGTAGTGGCGGTGGCCACGATCGGTACGCCGTTCGATCCGGGGCATGTGCTGAGTCACTTTGAGCACCAGCGTGATGTGATTGCCAATGAGGGCGCGGCGCAGGTGTCGCTGCTGGCCAATGAAGTGACCATGACCCGGCAATTCGTCGAAGACGTGGAGCGCTCCGATATTCTTACGGAAATCCGTTCTTTGAATAAGGCGTTGCTGGTGTTGCATGCACCCGGTGACAAGGTCGTAGGCATCGAACACGCGGCGCAGATCTTCCAGCATGCGCGTCATCCCAAGAGTTTCCTGTCGTTGGATGACGCGGATCACTTGTTATCGAGAAAAATGGATGCGGAGTACGCCGCGAGCCTGATTGCCGCCTGGGCAGGTAAATATATCAGCGCCACGACTCGGCAGCAATCGACCACGATGGATGACAAGGTGGTGCGTGTTTTCAATGAAAGCGATTACCAATGCGCGGTCAGTGTGCGTGGGCATCATTTCATTCTGGACGAGCCGGAGGCTCTGGCCGGTCACGATCAGGGGCCCACGCCCTCGGAGCTGTTGATGGCCGCCCTGGGTGGTTGCACCGCCATTACCTTGCGAATGTATGCCAGGCGCAAGGAGTGGCGATTAGGTTCCGTGGAGGTAACGGTTAGCAAGCAGGAGGGTAAGCCGGCGGCAGCAGGTTACAGCGGGAGCATGCTGCGTCGGATTCATTTGTCAGGCAATCTCGACGCGGAGCAGCAGACGCGCCTGATGGAAATCGCCGACCGTTGTCCGGTACACCGCCTGTTGTCGGAGCGCGTACAAATCACGACGGAAGCGCTCGCGGACAAATAAAAAGGCCGGCACTGGGCCGGCCTTCCAGAATCATGGTAGTGCGGCTTACATGCTGCCTTCTTCACGCATAGCAGCCAGGAGAATACCGAACAATACCACCGTTAAAATAATCGTTACTGCCATGGAGCACCTCCTCGTAAGATGTATCTGAGCCGGTGATCGTCCATTGCCGGTAAACGCTTTAACCGATTTTTGTATATAGTTATCGGATTGGATGCCATGGCAGTCTCAAAACAGGACGTGAAGATGCGAATAATCAATGGGTTGCGGGATTGCGGCAAATGGTGCCGGGTAGCCGCCGATACGGTTGAGACACCGGTCACGAAAATTGTTAAGCACGCGGGGAGGCGGTGATGCGTAAATTACATCCGTTGGTGTTTATTATTGCTGGTTTTTCGTTATTGGTGAGTTGCGCGACGACCCCGCCTGTGGCTGATGCGCCATTACCTGCCAACGCCAATGAGCTAGTGGCGGCACTGCGTCAAGGTGGTTTGAATATCTATGTGCGGCACGGTATTACCGACAAGCGGCACCTGGATTTTGATGTGGTGGACCTAAAAAATTGTCAGCAACAGCGTAATCTGTCCGACGAGGGACGGGAACAGGCGCTTCTGCTGGGCAAATCAATGCGCAAGTTAGACGTCGCCATCAGTCAGGTCATCGCGAGCCCCTATTGCCGATGCATGGACACCGCCAATCTGGCGTTCCGCGATTATAAAGTGCAACCGGAGTTGCGTATTCTGGATGACGCAGCCAATCCCAAGGAGCGGCAGGAACGCATCACCTGGTTGCTGCAGCATCTGCGACAAGAGCAGAAACCGGGCACTAACATCGTCTACGTGGCGCACCAGTTCAATGTCATGGCCGCCGCGAATATCCTGCTGGGCGAGACGGATACCGCCGTCATTCGCCCGCACGGTGACCGGGGCATGGAAGTGCTGGCGACATTGACCACGGCGCAGTGGCAGACACTGGCACGGCGTTATGGCGGCGCGGGAAACTGAGGCGACCCATGACCCATGACCCATGACCCATGACCCATGACCCATGACCCATGACCCATGACCCATGACCCATGACCCATGACCCATGACCCATGACCCATGACCCATGACCCATGACCCA
>JAHECY010000192.1 GCA_024641505.1 Gammaproteobacteria bacterium | reverse complement strand
CACCGGAGCCGACACCCGCACCGGCTCCCACACCTGCGCCCAATGATCGTCCGTGGGAAAATCTCCTCAGTCAGGTCGTTGGTTTCGGTCGCCATGCTACTGGTGGTAAAGGTGGTGATGTTTGCTGGGTATCCAATATCAATGATACGGGCGCCGGAAGTTTACGCGCGTGTGCTGAGGCCGTTGGTAGTAAATGGATTCGATTTAGTGTGTCAGGAACGATCCGACTGAATTCCATGATTACAGTAAGATCTAACAAGACCATTGATGGTCGCGGTCAAGATATCACCATTACAAACTACGGGTTGAAGATGCACTATAATTTCGGCCCAGTCTCAAACATCATTGTGACCAACTTGAAGTTTCGTGATATCGGCGGTAAAAACAGCACGAATACCGACGATGTAAACGATCGCGATGCGATACAGATACGTTGGAAATCGTCCGATATTTGGATAGACCATATCTATACCAATAATATCGAGGATGAACATATGGAAATTGGTAATGCCTCTACCGATATTACGTTATCGTGGAACCACATACAGCACACGACGGAAGGCTGGGGTTACGGCATTATTATTGGTTTGGCCAGCACACATACGGCGGATGTCGTAATGCGTGTTACCTTGCACCATAATTTCTTTGATGGTTTGAATGAGCGTGGCCCACACCTTCGATTCGGCAAGGCTCACATCTTCAACAACTACAGCTATGACTGGAAACACCGGGCGGGAACCTCGGTAATGGGTGGCGAGATGAACTCGGAGAACAACATTTTTGAGGCGGTCAGTTCCAAGGAGCTTTATGTCACGCTATCCAACCCGTGGAGTCCCGACCCTGGTTTCCTGCGCTCCAGTGGTGATTGGGTTACGGGCGGCGGATTTTTCCCGGGCGGTGAAAATGGGAGAGCTAGCGTCTTCAACGCAAAGGACTACTATGACTATACCTTAGAGGTCAGTGACGCAACATTGCGCGATAAAATCCGCAATGGCGCCGGTTGGCAAAATGTACCCGCACCATGATGCAAACATAGTATTGCTTGGTGCCAAGGGATTGGTTGTTCTGTAACACCTGTCAGCCGACCGCTCCTGCATTGCCGATATCTCGGCAGTACAGGAGCGGTCGGTTTTTTTCTGAAAGCCGCATAGAGTGCTAACGCAAATTTAGCCGCCAGTACTAACCTTATCCACACAGCTATGCACCATCTCAAGATTTTCCGCCTGCATCCTCTATCAGTGATATACTGATTATTTTAGGGATGCTAATGGCATGATTGGCGTTTTTTTCTCGATTGAGCTGGGCCATGTGCGGAATATCTGGATTCTTTCAGAACGACAACACCACCATTGATTGGCGGGGAACGTTGCAGGCCATGTCGGATAGGATTACCTACCGTGGACCTGACAGCAATGGTGTCTGGTTCGATCAGGATGCGGGAGCCGGTCTGGCGCATCGCCGCCTGGCCATTATTGACCTGACGCCGGAAGGCCACCAACCCATGCATTCGGCCAGCCGGAGATATGTCATCGTTTTCAATGGTGAGATCTATAACTACCGGGAATTATCCCAGACCTTGATGCAGAAGGGTTATAAATTTCGTGGTCACTCTGACACGGAGGTTATACTTGCCGCCATCGAACATTGGGGGGTCAAGGATGCCGTGTCGAGATTTACCGGTATGTTCGCCATAGCGTTGTGGGACAGACAAACGAGGAAGTTGCTTCTAATCAGGGATCGTATCGGTGAAAAACCTTTATATTACGGTAGTTTTGGCGGCGTGTTTCTATTTGCTTCGGAGCTAAAGGCGCTGCAGGCGCACCCATGCTGGAAAGGTGATATCGATCATGCCGCCTTATCGTTGTACATGTGTAAAGGCTATATTCCAGCACCGTATTCCATCTATCAAGGCATTAAAAAACTCATACCGGGTACGATATTGACCGTCGAATTGTCCCGGCAACAAGTAGTAACGAGTAGTGAAGTCTATTGGTCGCTACGGGAAGTCGCGCATCGTGGGTATTTGCAGCCAATATCAGCTCCGCTCGATGATATGGTGCAAGAACTGGAGAAGTTGATCACTAACAGTATCAGCTTGCAGATGGTCGCCGACGTCCCCTTGGGCGCCTTTTTGTCCGGCGGCATAGATTCGTCGACGGTGGTGGCTCTGATGCAATCCCTGTCGACGCAACCGGTTGAAACTTTTACTATCGGTTTTGACTATGGTGAGTTTGATGAAGCGCGCCATGCACGAGTTGTCGCCGAGCACCTTGGTACGCGCCATACCGAACTCTATGTTGACGCGAATACAGCTTTGGAAGTGATTCCAAAATTGTCGCAGATTTATGACGAACCCTTCGCGGATTCGTCACAGATTCCTACCTATCTGGTTTCCGCGCTTGCTCGTCGCCATGTTACCGTGTCGCTTTCGGGTGACGGAGGAGACGAGCTGTTTTGTGGATATTCAAGATATTTTCTCGTTGATAACTGGTGGCAGCGTATGTCGCGTGTTCCACGCTTTATTAGGTGGGGTGCTGCCGGTGTCATTAACAAGGTACCAGTGGAATATCTCGACTTCTTATTCCATTGGATGAACCCGTTGTTCAATCGCTACGGTCAGGCCGGGCGGGCGGGTGATAAATTGAAGAAGGCGGCATCGTTGTTGCACGCTGGTGATCCGTTGAAGTTCTATGCGTTGCTGACTTCAAATTTTCCTGCGGCCGACGAGTCAATATTGGCCGGGAACCACGGCGTGGGGTGCGCGGGAATTGACTCAGTGAATTGCGAGGGCTTCTCTGGCCATGTGTTTTCACAACTGATGTATTTGGATGCGCAGAATTACCTACCGGACGATATACTCGTCAAGCTGGACCGCGCGAGCATGGCAAATAGTTTAGAGTCGAGAATACCGCTGTTGGATCACCAAATTGTGGAGTACGCGTGGCGTCTGCCGTTTTCCGTCAAGTTTAGAAACGGCACGGGTAAATGGATTCTGCGGCAAATTCTTGGGAAGTATGTTCCTGAACACTGCTTCAACAGGCCAAAAATGGGTTTTGGTGTACCTATTGCTCAATGGTTGCGGGGACCGCTGCGTGAGTGGGCGGAATCGCTGCTTGATGAAAACAAGCTTCGCCAACAGGGCTATCTGAATTGGAGGTTGGTAAGGGAAAAGTGGACGCAGCATTTGACCGGAAAGTATAATTGGCATAGTCAATTGTGGACGATACTGGTATTTCAATCCTGGTTGGAAAATCATCAGGTGGATAATGCGAGTGCCTGGACCCAGTCTTCGCGGGTATTAAACCGGCGAAATTGAGCACTCCACTCCCGTCGCGGGGTCAGGTCTTTCCGTGCTACATCTTCTTTTTTGATGATACAAGGAAAGACCTGACCCTGGTTTAACCATCGGTTTTGACTCCGGGGTTCCGAAAAAACGGTGCGTAATAGGCACCCTACTTTTTCACTAGATCTTCCAGCTTCTTCGCTTTGATGATCTGCCCGTCGAGGGCGGAGGCTTTGAAGTCCTTGCCGTAAGCGACGCTCAGCAGTTGGCTGTAATACACCACCGGCATGTTGAATTTGGTAC
>JAHECY010000191.1 GCA_024641505.1 Gammaproteobacteria bacterium | reverse complement strand
GGCGTCGGGTTCGCTCGGTGCGTAATACGCACCCTACGCAACGCCGTGGGGATCGAGGGAAGTGTAATCTGCAAAGTGGTTCATGTAGGGTGCGTATTACGCACCGAAAGGTTGTTCATGTAGGGTGCGTATTACGCACCGAAAGGTTGTTCATGTAGGGTACGTATTACGCACCGAAAGGTTGTTCATGTAGGGTACGTATTACGCACCGAAAGGTTGTTCATGTAGGGTGCGTATTACGCATCGAAAGGTTGTTCATGTAGGGTGCGTATTACGCACCGGTTTTTTTTAATTCCAGTGATGATCTTCAACATCGCCTGGTGCGGAACAGCCATTTCTGGTCATGACTTCAATATCGCCTGGTGCGGAATAGCCATTTCTGGTCATGACTTCAATATCGCTCGGTGCGTAATACGCACCCTACGCAACGTCTTGATGATCGAGCGGGGCGCAATACGTACCCTACGCCTTGATGGTCGAGCGGGGCGTGATTCGCACCCAACGTTTGACGAGCATCGGTCGTACCGGTCGGCACATAAAGTTGTTGCGATTCATGGCAGATGTTTCGATTGTCGTTTTGGCGCAGCTGGCGGTTGATGCTGGCGGGCCGGGTGCGTCGTACGCGGGGTCCCCTGCGGCGCGAAGCGGGGGATTTTCTTCATACCGGTGCGCTGGTAATCGTGCCATAAGGTTTCCGTGATCGAGGTCGCCGCGACGCCGGGTGTGGTTTCGACCCAGGTGAAAATCAGGTCGAAGATACGATCCAGGGCGAAACGGTGGGTCTGCCCGGTGTGCGCGTACAGCCAGTCGCTCAACATCATGAAGCGGCCGAAGGCGTCATCACCCAGGATCATCGGCAAGGTGGCGGTGAAGTGGCCGGCGTTGGCGATGATGTCCCAGTAGCGGGCGAAGCGGGACAAGCGCTGCAGGGTCGGAAAATCGATCAGGCTGGTGCTCAGAATATTGTAGGGCGGGTGGGGATTGTAAACCATCCGATAGTCATCCGTGTGTCTGATGATCGGTGATCCCCGCAGTCTTTTCAAAATACCGACTTGGATCTCATGGGGTCGCGCCTGCGCCAGCGTGTTAAAACCGCGCGCAATACTGTCCAGGTCTTCTCCGGGCAAACCGATGATCAGATCGGCATGAAGATGCGCGTGACTGTGTTCCCGCAGCCAGCGCAGATTGTCCAGGCTCTTGCCGTTGTCCTGCTTGCGACTGATCAGCGCCTGCACCTCGCTGTTCAAGGTCTGAATGCCCACCTCGAACTGCAAGGTGCCCGGGGGGAACGCGGCGAGCGCCGTTTTCAGCCGGTCGGGTAAATGGTCGGGAATAACCTCGAAGTGCAGGAACAATCCCGGCGTCATGCGTTGTAAAAAAAAGTCCAGAATACGTAGACTGGCATCGATTTTCAGATTGAAGGTACGGTCCACGAATTTGAACTGCCGAGCGCCCCGGTCGTACAGTAGCGCCAGTTCCGCGAGCAGCGTATCAAGGTCAAACGACCAGGCGGTCTTGTCCAGCGCGGACAAACAGAATTCACATTTGTAAGGGCAGCCGCGCGACGCCTCCACATAAATGATCCGATGCGCAATGTCCGCGTCGGTATAGAATTGATAGGGCAGGCGGATTTCCTCTAGCGCGAACGGCTTGGCATGAATGATCTTGTCGGGCGGCGTTGTCCCTTGCAGGAGACCCTCACAGAGCGCATGAAATTCCCGATCCGCGTATCCGGTAATGACATAGTCGGCCAAAGCGACTATCGCCTGTTCCTGGTATTCGTAGCTGACCTCGGGACCGCCCAATACCACCAGCGTTTGCGGACGGATTTTCTTCAGCAAGGCAACTACCTGGGTGGTTTGCTCGATGTTCCAGAGGTAAACGCCAAGACCGATGATACGCGGGTTCACCTGCAGCAAATCCTCGACGATATCGATGGGCCGGTCTTGAATGACGTACTCCTTGATTTGCGTGTCTGGCTGGAGATCACCCAGATTCGCCATCAGATATCTGAGGCCGAAGGCGGAGTGAATATAGCGCGCGTTCAGGGTGCTTAGAATGATGCTTGGCATACTGGGCAAGAGGGCTGGCGTCCGAAAATTTCAGGGCAGATTAACGGTGGCGCGTGCCAACCACCAACCCATCGATGACTAAGTCGTGATTATATGATATCCGGTCGCGGATTAGGTAATCCGATCAACGGATCGTGCAGCGCCACCCCGATGGTCGGAGACTGCAACATCCGAAGACGCGAACCTGGGGTCAGGTCATTCGTTACTACATCGGACCTGGTGATAGTGCCGGGAGTCGTCCGGCCCCATGACCCGATAATTCCGCAGCGAAATTCTTGGAAAATTATTCGATATATTGCACCGTTGGTATCTCGCAAAAACTTATTACCCTGTACCGTTTGCACAGGCATAAAATGGTGTTGGGAGTGCGTGATGGGGAGAAACAAGATGCATCAAATTTTTCTCGCTGGAACGGAGTTGTGTCATGAAAAGCCCAATCAGAATCGCTATCCTGTTGTTGATCAACGTATTTCTGTTGTCGGGATGTGTTACCGGTGATGGCGGAAAGCACGACAATAAGCAAGATACCAACGGCAGCGGCGGCACGAGTAACCTGGGGCAAACGACATTCTATGGCGGTACCCTGGACGATCTTAAAGCCCTGAGTCCGACCCTGGAGTTTGGCGATCTGATTCTCGAAGGGCAACTGGTGCTCCCCATCAGTTCGGCAACGACCATCAAAGCCAATAATTTATCGATTTCCGCCGCCGGCGGCGTGAAATACACCTACACCACTTGTCAGTATGCCGGTGCTCCCGACCTGACGCTGGTCGTCACCGAAGATGTCTCGATCAAAGGCGAAATTCTACTGACTGGGCGCTCAGGCACGTCCGTGACCTCCGGCGCAAGCTGCAACAGTTGCTACGGTCAGGAAGGGGGGAACCTGAGTATCAGCGCCCGCAACATCGCGTTCGGCGCCAGGTTCCTCAACTACGGCGGGTCCGGCGGCACCTACCGGGACAGTTATGGCAGTTCCGGGTGTTCGGGCGGCAACTCGGGTGCCGCGGAGTTCTCGGCCGATAACATCGATTTCAGCGGTTTGGACGCCCAAACCCATGCCGGTCGCGGTGGTGCCGAGGGTTTCGGTTACGGACCGTCGGGTCAAAAACGCCATGTCAGCATGACGGCCAACAACGCCTTCAAAATGAATCCCGGCAGTATTCAATCCGACGGCACATTGACATTCCGCGCGCTGCAAACCGATATCATCGGTCCCATCACCTACGGCACGCTGGATGCGCTGATCAACGGCAGCACCGATCAAAGTCCGCCGCAGGCGGTAATTCTGAAACCGCTCACCGGCGCCACCGTTGCGCTCGACCAACCGATGCAAATCGAGATTCAAGCCAGTGACGCCGGCATGGGGGTAAGGGATATCAATGTCAAAGGATTCGGCTATGACGCGACGTATTTGGCGTCCGACATGCAAGCCGGTGTGCTCACCGTGGCGCTACCGGCCCCGCAATCGGATACCGGCCTGACCGTTACCGTGCGTGATAATCAGTTGCAGAGTACCGTGGCCTCGGTCAACAGCCTGGTGGTCAG
>JAHECY010000190.1 GCA_024641505.1 Gammaproteobacteria bacterium | reverse complement strand
GCACTACTGGGTGAGAAAACCCAAGCGAAAGGTTAAGATTCTCACCCTGGGCCTGGGCGCGGTAACCCACGCCAATCAGGTTAAGCTTCTTCTCGAAACCCTTCGATACGCCGGTCACCATGTTGTTGATCAGCGCGCGCATCGTTCCGGACATTGCATTGGCCTGAATACTGTCATCTCCCGCAGCAAGTGTAACTACACCGCTGTCGACAATAACTTTCACATTGGCTGATGCCTTTTGCGTCAGCGTTCCCATCGGGCCCTTGACGGTAATCATATCGCCGAGTGTTACTTCCACGCCTTTGGGTAGTTGAATGGGGTTCTTGGCTACACGTGACATTTCATTCCCCCCTTAAGCCACTACGCAAAGAACTTCACCACCCACGCCCTGTGCGCGCGCTTTGTGGTCAGTCATCACGCCACGGGAAGTGGACACGATGGCCACGCCCAAGCCATTCATAACCTTGGGAAGATCCTGCGAACCTTTGTAAATTCTCAGTCCAGGAGTACTGACGCGCTCGATCTTTTCAATGACCGGGCGGCCTGCGTAATACTTAAGCTGGATTTGGAGCTCCGGCTTGGCATCACCCTTGACTGCAAAACCATCTATATAGCCCTCATCCTGAAGCACTTTGGCAATGGACACCTTGAGCTTGGAGGAAGGCATGTTCACAACAACCTTCTCCATGGCTTGGGCATTGCGAATGCGAGTCAGCATATCGGCAATGGGATCACTCATACTCATCTTTAGTCTCTCCCTTACCAGCTGGCCTTGACCATACCGGGGATTTCCCCACGCATGGCAATTTCACGAAGCTTGCCGCGCGCCAAGCCGAATTTGCTGAACACACCACGCGGGCGGCCAGTTATCTGGCAACGATTGCGCTGGCGCGTGGGGCTCGCATTACGCGGCAGTTTTTGCAGCATCAGGCGAGCAGCCATACGCTCTTCGTCGGACAGTTTGGCGTTATCGATGACCGCTTTCAGTTCGGCACGCTTTGCAGCGAATTTTTTCGCCATCTTGACGCGCTTGGCCTCACGGTTGATCAAAGCTAATTTAGCCATGCCTACCTCAGTTCTTGAACGGAAATTTGAAAGCGGAAAGCAGGGCCTTGGCCTCGTCATCCGTTTTCGCAGTAGTGGTAATGGTGATGTTCATACCCCGCAACGTATCGATTTTGTCGTACTCGATTTCGGGAAAAATGATCTGCTCACGCACACCCATGTTGTAATTGCCGCGACCATCGAAAGCCCGGCCGGAAATACCACGGAAGTCGCGAACGCGTGGGAGCGCCACACTAACCAAGCGGTCCAGGAATTCGAACATGCGACCCTTGCGCAGTGTAACTTTGCAGCCAACCGGATAGTCTTCGCGAATCTTGAATCCGGCAATAGACTTGCGCGATTTGGTGACTACGGGCTTTTGGCCCGCAATCTTTTGCATGTCACCCACAGCAAATTCCATCACTTTCTTGTCAGCCACCGCCTCGCCAACACCCATGTTCAGGGTGATCTTTTCAATGCGCGGGACTTCCATGATGGACTTGTAACCGAACTTTTTCATTAGCTCGGGCACCACAGATTCACGGTAATAAGTTTGCAGACGTGCCATATCAGTTCCTTATGCGTCCACCATTTCGCCATTGGACTTGAAGACGCGGACCTTACGTCCATCATCCAGCATCTTGAAGCCAACACGGTCAGCTTTTTGAGTGGCGGGATTAAACAGGCCGACGTTGGAAATATGAATCGGCATTTCCTTCTCCACGATACCCCCGGTGAGCCCCTGGTAGGGGTTCGGCTTCTGGTGTTTTTTAACGCGATTAATACCTTCAATCACCAGATGCTCCGCATCGGCAACACTCAGCACTTGGCCGCGCTTGCCTTTGTCTTTACCGGTGAGGACCATTACCTGATCGCCTTTACGAATACGTGCCATATCGTTCTCCTTACAGCACTTCTGGTGCCAGCGACACAATCTTCATGAACTTCTCAGTACGCAGTTCACGGGTCACGGGCCCAAAAATACGGGTGCCAATCGGCTCCAGCTTGTTATTGAGGAGCACGGCGGCATTGCCGTCGAATTTCACCAGCGAGCCATCGGGACGGCGAACACCCTTAGCGGTACGAACCACCACGGCGTTGTATATGTCGCCCTTTTTCACACGGCCGCGCGGCGCAGCATCCTTGATGGTGACCTTGATAATGTCGCCGATTCCGGCGTAGCGGCGATGACTTCCACCCAGCACCTTGATGCACATAACTGTGCGGGCGCCTGTGTTGTCAGCCACATCCAGCATGGACTGCATTTGAATCATTTTTACTCTCCAACTTAACCCGTCCGAGTTGCCCCGAACAGCCAGTTTTGGATCCGTTTACAGGATAGACCGGGCCTCAGCAAAAGCCAGCCCGGGGAAACGCGAGATTCTAACGAATTTCGCTTTTAATGGCAAGTACCTATTTAGGTATTTGCACGCTCAACCAGCTTTGCCACATGCCACGACTTGGTCTTGGATATAGGACGGCCTTCAGCAATCTCAACCAGATCGCCCTCGCGGCATTCGTTCTTCTCGTCATGGGCGTGGTACTTTTTGGAAAGGCGGATCACCTTGCCGATTACCGGGTGCTTCACCCGGCGCTCGACCAGTACCGTTATCGTCTTGTCCATCTTGTCACTGACAACACGACCTGTCAGAGTGCGGACAACCTTGCTCGCTTCAGTCATATTCAGGCCTTTTCACGCATAACCGTCTTCACGCGGGCGATATCACGTTTGATCTTGCCCAGATCGGCGGTTTTGTTGGATTGCTGGGTTGCGACCTGCATGCGCAGCGCAAAGTGGGCGCGCAGCAGTGACTCCAGTTCCTGGTTCAATTCGTCGGCGGACTTGCCGCGCAGTTCTTTCGCATTCATGTTCAGCTCCCAATCATGCGGGTAACGAAAGCGGTCTGGATTGGTAGCTTGGCGGCAGCCAGGCGGAAAGCCTCGCGCGCCAGCGTTTCATCCACGCCATCCATTTCGTACAGTACTTTGCCCGGCTGTATCTCAGCCACCCAGTATTCCGGATTGCCCTTACCATTACCCATACGTACTTCTGCGGGCTTTTTGGAAATGGGCTTGTCCGGAAAAATCCGAATCCATACGCGTCCACCCCGCTTGATATGGCGGGTCATGGCACGACGGGCAGCTTCAATCTGGCGGGCAGTCAGACGACCACGTCCAATAGCCTTGAGGCCATATTCACCGAAGCTGACCTTTGCGCCACGTGTTGCCAAGCCGGTATTACGGCCTTTCTGCTCTTTGCGGTATTTTCTTCTAGCTGGCTGCAGCATGTTTCACTCCTGATTTCTTGCCGCGTTTCTCGGGTTCGGCAGCCGCCGGTTGGTCGTTGCGGGCCAAATAGTCGCCCTTGTATACCCAAACCTTGATGCCAATGATGCCGTAGGTAGTGCGCGCTTCCGCAAAACCGTAATCGATGTCGGCACGCAAGGTATGCAGGGGCACACGGCCTTCGCGATACCACTCGGTACGGGCAATTTCAATCCCGTTGAGACGGCCCGAGCTCATGATCTTGATGCCCTGGGCGCCAAGACGCATGGCGTTTTGCATGGCGCGCTTCATTGCGCGG
>JAHECY010000100.1 GCA_024641505.1 Gammaproteobacteria bacterium | reverse complement strand
ACCAGTTTTTAAACGTGATGCGTCACTGATACAACAGCAAAGTACGGATATCATGTAGGGTGCGTATTACGCACCAGTTTTTAAACGTGATGCGTCACTGATACAACAGCAAAGTACGGATATCATGTAGGGTGCGTATTACGCACCAGTTTTTAAACGTGATGCGTCACTGATACAACAGCAAAGTACGGATCCCATGTAGGGTGCGTATTACGCACCGGCTCTTGAAGCTCGGTGCGTAATACGCACCCGACGTCAGCATCGCCGGGTAGATGGCGTGTATATTTTTAAGCAGTCTCGCACCCTACCGCGCCTGGTATTGCTGGGCGGCGCCGCGCACGGTGAGGGATTTACCCATCTTCCACACGTTCTGCGCCACGGCGCTTTCTTTGCCCTTCAGCGATAGATTGATAAAGTTGAAATAATTGGCCATCCAGTAACCGGCGGGGTCGATCGCGCTCAGGTTGGTGAGAAAGCCCGCCGCCTGTTGCTCGCGGGCGGTGAGCACGTAGTAGGGGAACAGGAAATGGGATTTGGCCATTTGCGCCAGGCCGCCGGCATAACCTGCTTTGCTGGTAAAGGCCTGCACGTCGTCGAGGTCCAGTAACTCGCCCATGAAAGTCACTACCGTGCCGAAGTCATCGGCGCTGTTACGCACCGATTCCTTGAACGGCATGCCGGTGTTGAGAAACCGCACCTGTTTGATGATCCAGGTTTCCAGCCATGCCTTGAGTGCCGGGGTCTTGCTGATATTGTCGGATCGGCGCAGCTCATCCAGCGCCTTGGTATAGGTGTTTATCGCCTGTTCCTTGTCCTGGTCATCGAAATGATAGCTTTCCGCAAGCATCAGGACGGCCTGATAGGCCTCGTTGACCTCATGTTTGTCGGCGGTAGAAATCGCTTCTCCATAATACCGGCGCGCGGTTTTGGCGTCGTTGAACACAAAGCGGTGTATATTGCCCAGTTTCTTCTGCGTGCGCAGCAGCACCAGGGAAATGTCCCGATGGTCTGGATCTTTGCGATGGGATTTGTAGAATGCCGCCAGTTCTTCCAGGTATGCTTCGCTGCGTTTGAGCACTTCCCGGATGTCAACACCGGCCAGTTGATCAATGCCATGGCGCTGGATCATGGCCTGCAGTTCCTGTTGTACCGCCGATGCCGGCGCATCTGACTTGGCGGCCGCCCGCAGTTGCTCATATTGCTGATAGTTCTGTTCCAGGCGCGCCATGGCGGATTTATGAAAACGGGTGTCAAAAATACTCTCGCGATTAGCTTTGAACAGTTCTTCGCGGGTTTGCCGCCAGGTGTCCAGGTCCACGTAACTGGCCAGGGCCTCGAACGCCTGGGCGTAATGTGCCGTGTTGTGCAGATAGGCTAACAGAAAACGCACGGCTTCCTTGGGGTGCCGCTTCTGAGTGAGAGCGATGAACAGTTTGGCGATCTTGGGTTCCTTGAGAAACGGAATATTCGAAATAAAGGTCGAGAAATCCATGGTGGCTTCTTCCGGAAACTGTTGCAGATGCAGCAGCGCGGACGCGGTCAAATCGTGGTAGACAGGGTCATTTTTGGGGACGTCGTATTTCTTGAGAATGGTGATCAGGGTGGCCGCCGCTTCTGTGGTGCCGTATTGCAACAGCTTGGAGTGCACATAGAGGGATTGTGAGCCCATAGGCATTTCATCGTGGTAACGGACAAAATAGGGCAGGGCGCCGGCGAACTTGCGGCCTACCATATATTCCAGCAAACGTTTCTTGCCGATATCATCCAGGTGCCGATACAGGCTCACGGTTCGACTTTCCATGCGCTCAGTGGTGGAGATGAGCAGCAGCTCATACCACTGGAACCGGCCGAGGATTCGGTCATTGCGGTGCGCTACCCCGAGTATCAATTCATAAAGGTCGCGGTTGTCGTAGGGGCGTTTATACACGAATTGTGCGATATGCTCCCGGCCTTCCTCGTAATTGAAATTCTTGATAATCAGGGCTTGCAGGTCTTCCGGCAACGGAGTGTGTGGCTGGTGGTAAATTTCGTAGTACCGGTCAATGGCGTTGAATTTACGATGATTGATCAACTCCTGCAGCCCCGCGATACTGCCTATGCGCGCCAGCTCTTGCGCCGCCGCATCGACTACCTTGTCGTCGCCGGTTTGCAGTCTGATTTTTTGTATGGCTTCCTGTTCGCGGGCGCTATCAATGTCCGCTTGTGAGGCGGCGGTGTGTCCTTGCAGGAAGATGAACAATAAAACCGCCGGTACGATACGGTGAAGGCTGGGGGGCATGGTTGGTAGTCCAATGGCTGAAGTCCTTGGGGAGCTTATCGACCGGTAACGGGGGAGTTTGAATCTGAAAGCCAATCCGCTTTTTATAAGCGGTAAAACGAAGCGGGCGCGGTCTTATCCTCACCGCTACGCAGAGCTGGCAAAACGTCAACAACAAAGTCGCTTTGGGTCTTTGTTCGATATCAGCCCACCGTCCGCGCCGTTCATGACTGACTCGCAAGATGGTACGCATGGTCAGTGCCGCAGTGACCTGCCCAGCAACGTTTTAACGCCATCGTGCAACCAGCTAACACCATTGTTGAAATGAAGCCGGCATATCTTGGTCGCCAGATGCTCGGCGGGTGGCGTTGCCTCGGGTCTGATCAGTTATGGTCGTAAAGTTGATGTGCCAACTAAGAATAAAATAATTGTGGTATAAGCAGTACACAGAGAACAAGCCGATGATGGAGGCACTTAGTTAAGGATTTTCCCTCGGATGATAATTACATTGCGTAATTCTTCACCAAAGCCATCAAAAAAATTAATCAAACACGGATTCCCCTATGATTGATTTATATAGTAAGGTATAGGCGTTCAAGGATGACATAAAACAACAATATAAATATTTATTTTTGCTGGGTCATAAATTCATGCGTCTATGGCAGTGAAAGCCGGCGCACAGAACAACAACACCCAGGAAAGCAATAAGAAGCATAAGAAGCATCTACTATCATCTGGTGTCATTTACGTTTGTACTTGAGGTGATCGCAATGGGTGAATGGGTTTGTACGGATGCTGTCCGTGCAGAACCTATCTGTAATGGGCCGAAATCGGGAGATAGGCGTCAGCAGGATGTTGAGTTTGCGAGGGGCAGGGCATGCGGTATGGGGGGTACTGTTGTGGTGCGCAACGGTGTCGTTGGTCTGTGCCGCCGAGGCGACCGTCAATGAGAGCGCCGTCGATACCACGTTCGATCATTTCACTACCGGTTTTCCCCTCACCGGCCAGCATATATTCACGCCCTGCGAGTCCTGCCACATCGATGGCGTGTTCAAAGGCGTACCCAGGGATTGCGATGGCTGCCACGACGGGGTAAGCGCCAGCGGCAAGCCGTTAACTCATATCGTTACCATTGAGCAATGCGACGTTTGCCACACTACCCAGGGCTTTGTATCCTCGGCGCTGATGGATCACAGTATAGTAGGCAGTAACTGCATTGCCTGCCATGACGGCGCCGCCGCCACCGGCAAAACTCCCGCCCACATAGCCACCTCGGACAAATGCGCTGCCTGCCACAGTACCGCGGCCTGGATACCGGCCATTTTCGTCGATCACAGCGAAGTGCTGGGGACCTGTATCTCGTGTCATAACGGCAATCCGATCATCGGCAAGCCGCGTGGTCATATCGCTTCTTCAGATGTATGTGACGCCTGCCACACCGTTACCGAATGGAAGCCGGCGCGTACCGTCGCTCACCAGGAAGCCATCGGTGCCTGCGTAGACTGTCACAACAACCGGATCGCTACCGGTAAGCCTCGCAACCATGCGCCTACCACCGATAACTGTCAGGCTTGCCATGGCACCATCGTGTGGGTGCCGGTGAACACCGTGGATCACGATCAAGTTTTCGCCGCCGGTTGCAGTGCATGCCATGGGCGCAAGGAAATCGGTCCCTTGGTTACCAATGCGCAAAGCCAGCCGCTCGACCATATTCCGACCACGGATGAGTGCGATACGTGCCACAACACCACGGCATTCATTCCCGTCAATTTCAGTCACAGTGGCATCGTGAATAATTGCGTGGCCTGCCATACGCTGGGCATTCGGGCGACGTCACAGCCGCCGACCCACATTGCTACCACGACGCAATGCGAAGCTTGTCACCAGTCTACCGTGTCGTTCGCCCCGGTGGCGGCGTCGAATGTCGATCACTCCCAGGTGTTGGGAGTGTGCAGCAGCTGCCATAACGGTTTCACCGCGACCGGCAAGCCTGACAGTCATCTGCCGACCACCGAAGAGTGTGATGTCTGCCATACGGTGATCGCCTGGTCCCTGGGCGCCGTCGATCATAGCCTCATCAATAGCGGCTGTGTCACTTGCCACAATGGTCTCAATGCCAGTGGCAAGTCTGGTACGCATTTGGCGTCCACCGATGAATGCCAGTTGTGCCATGACAAAGCGCCGGCCCTGTGGGCTCCGGTGCAGAATGCCGCGGTGGATCACGATCAGGTATTGGGCACTTGCGTCAGCTGCCACAATGGCAGTCCGTATTCCGGCAAGCTTCCCAACCATATCAATACCTCCGATGACTGCGATGCTTGTCATGAACGCGGCCCGCTGCCCTGGGCGCCGGTGGCGCCTAATGCCGTGGATCATACCCAGGTGCGGGGCACCTGCATGGGTTGCCATGATGGCAACATTGCCACCGGCCAGGACGCCAATCATATCCCGACGGTTGATGACTGTGGCGCTTGCCACAGTACCGCTCAGTGGCTGCCGGCGGCGGTGGATCACACCGCCATTGTCGACAACTGCGTCAGTTGCCACGATGGCAACAGCGCCAGCGGCAAGAGTCCGTTGCACATGCCGACCAGCAATCAATGCCAGTTCTGCCACGACAAATTCCCCACGCCCTGGTTCCCGGTGGCCGATAACCGTGTCGATCACAGCCAGATCACCGCCCCCTGCGGCGTGTGCCATGACGGCAAGGTCGCTTCCGGCAAAAGTGCTACCCATTTTGCAACCACTGACCGGTGCGAAGCCTGTCACCAGGCGGCACCCGTACCCTGGGCTCCTGTCGCTCCTACTGCCGTGGATCACACCCAGGTGCTTGGCCGCTGCGACAGTTGTCATGATGGCGTCAGGGCGACCGGCAAGATACCCACCCATGTACCAACGTCCGATGATTGCGGTTCGTGCCACAGCACCGCCCAATGGAAACCCGCGGTGGTGGATCATAGCGCGATTGTCGACAACTGCATCAGTTGCCATGATGGCATCAATGCCAGCGGCAAGGGGGCGACCCATATTCCGTCCACGGATGCCTGCTGGTTATGCCATGACAAGTCCCCGATCCCCTGGTTCCCGGTGTTACCTAACCGGGTAGATCACACGCAAACCATCGGCGCCACATGCGTCAGTTGTCACAACGGCACGCTTGCCGGTGGCAAGGGTGCTACGCATGCGTCTACCACCGATGTGTGCGATGCATGCCATGCGCCGGGTCCGGTGCCCTGGGCACCGTTACCGGGGCTGGTCGATCATCGGGAGTTAACCCCGGGAATGTGCAACGAATGCCATGCCCCGGTAGCGATTCAGGCACTGGTGGCTGCGCCGGGTCAACCCGCGGATCACATTCCCACCACCGCATCCTGCGATTTGTGCCACAATATTACCGCCTGGTTACCGGCCACCTTTACCCATGACAAGCTGGCCATAGTCGATAATTGCGTGCTGTGCCATACCGTGGGGATTCGCGCCACCGCGAAACCGGCGACCCACCTGCCGACCTCGAATATTTGCGAGGCCTGTCACATCAATTTCATCGCCTGGATTCCCGTGGCCAAGACCAATGTGGACCATGGTCAGGTGATCGGGACCTGCAGCAGTTGCCACAACGGGGTTCTGGCCTCGGGTAAGTCCGCCACCCATTTTCCCACTACCCAGGAATGCGATGTGTGCCATGACACCGCCGCCTGGATACCGGCCACCGGCGTTGATCACACGGGATTTGTCGGCAATTGCATCACCTGTCACAATGGCACCAACGCCAGTGGCAAGAGTCCGGCCCATATTCGCAGCAGCGACCAATGCGACAAGTGTCATGACCTGTTCCCGGCCAAATGGATACCGGTGCCGGTGGCACAGGTGGATCACAATGAGGTCGCGGGCACCTGCGTCAGTTGCCATAACGGGGCCACCGCCAGCGGCCGGTCGCCGACGCACATTCGCACCAGTGATGTTTGTGATGCTTGCCATCAACGCGGTCCGGTGCCCTGGAAACCGGTAGCGCCCGCCGCGGTTAATCATTCTCAGGTGATCGGTGTGTGCAGCAGTTGCCACGATGGCGTGATCGCCAGCGGCAAGAAATTGAACCACGTGCCTACGATCGATGAATGTAATATTTGCCACAGCACGCAAGCGTGGTTGCCGGCGGCGATCGATCATATACCCATCATCGACAATTGCATCAGTTGTCACAACACGGTGATCGCCAGCGGCAAGAGCAACGCCCACATTGCGACCACGGATCAGTGCCAGCTTTGTCACAGCAAGTTTCCGCAAACCTGGGTTCCGGTAGCCGCCAATCGGGTCGATCATACCCAGACCCAGGGCACCTGTTCCAGTTGCCATAACAACGTCAGCGCCAAAGGTAAGTCACCTACCCATATCGTCACCAATGACGAGTGCGATATTTGCCATACCACCGCCAGTTGGGTGTTGAGCCTGACCGGGGCGCCCGACCATACGTCATTCAGCAATAATTGTGTCAGCTGCCATAACACGGTAATCGCCAGCGGCAAATCGCCATTGCATATCGCGACCACCGATGTCTGCGATGCCTGCCACGATAAGTTCCCGTCCCTGTGGAAACCGGTGGTGGTGAACCGGGTCGACCACAGTCAGGTGATCGGAGCCTGTTTCAGTTGTCATAACGGCACTGTCGCCAGTGGCAAGTCGGCGAACCACGCCACTACCACCAACGAATGTCTGGCGTGTCATTCTCCGGGGCCGGCGCCTTGGATACCGTTGCCGGGGCTGGTGGACCACACCCAGGTAGCGCAAGGCAAATGTAACGAGTGTCACGGTCTGGCGATCGTGGCGGCGGCGGTGGCGCCTGGCCAGCCCCTGGACCACATTCCGACCACTGCGTCCTGCGACCTGTGTCATTTGATTAGCGCCTGGGTGCCCAGCACCTTCACTCACGACAAATTGGCGATCGTTGATAATTGCGTGTTATGCCATACCCCGGGTGTACGCGCCACGTCGAAGTCCGCCGCGCATATCGCGTCGACCGGGATCTGCGAGGCTTGCCACAGCGGTTTTAGCGCCTGGGCGCCGTTAGCGGCGGCTGCGGTGGATCACTCGCAAACCATCGGCACCTGTTCCAGTTGCCACAATGGCGTTGCTGCCCGCGGCAAGTCCGCTACCCATATTGCCACTGCGGCGGAATGCGATACCTGCCATGTGACCGGTACCTGGTTGCTCACCGGAGGCGCGCCGGATCACTCGGCATTCTCCAATAATTGTTTTACCTGTCATAACGGCACTGTTGCCAGCGGTAAGTCGCCGTCACATATTGCCAGCAGCACCGTGTGCGATGCCTGCCATGACAAGTTCCCGGCGTTGTGGAAGCCGGTCTTATCCAACCGTGTGGACCATACCCAGGTGACTGGTGTTTGCAGTTCCTGCCATACCAAGCCGGCAACCCATATCAATACCACCAATCTCTGCGACAACTGTCATGAAGTGGGTCCCGCACCCTGGAAACCGGTGGCGCCGGCTGCCGTGGATCATACGCAGGTGCTGGGCACCTGCTCCAGTTGCCACAACGGCGTGAGCGCCGGCGGCAAACCCGCGGGCCATATTCCGACTACGTCGGAATGTGATTTGTGCCACAGCAGCAACGCCTGGACACCGACCGTGGTGCCGGATCACACGGCGTTCGTCGGTAACTGTTTCAGTTGTCACAATGGCACCAATGCCAGCGGTAAGTCACCGGCGCATATTGCCTCGTCCAATGCTTGTGACAGTTGCCATGACAAATACCCCGCGGCTTGGAAGCCGGTGGCCCCCAACCGGGTGGATCATACTCAGGTCATTGGCCTCTGCAGTGCCTGCCATACGCGGCCCTTGAACCATATCAATACAACGAATGTCTGCGACGCCTGCCATGCGGCGGGACCGGTGCCGTGGAAACCCGTGGCCGCCAACGCCGTCGATCATAACGAAGTTATCGGAACGTGCTCCAGTTGCCATAATGGCGTGTCCGCCAGAGGCAAACCGAACGGTCATATTCCAACCACCGCGGAATGCGATCTTTGCCACAGCACCAATAACTGGAATTCCGTGACCGTTATTGACCACAGCGGTTTTGTCGGCAACTGTATTACGTGTCATGACGGCACCACTGCCAGTGGCAAATCCGCGCAACATATCAGTACTACCAATCTATGTGATGCCTGCCACAACAAGTACCCCGCGGGCTGGCGGCCGGTATCCCCGAATCGTGTTGACCATACCCAGGTGGTGGGCCCCTGCGCAAGCTGTCACAACAAACCCGGCGGGCATATCAACACCTCGAATCTTTGCGATGCTTGCCATGCGGTGGGACCGGCGCCGTGGGCGCCAGTGGTAACCGTCGATCACAGTCAAGTGTTGGGAAGTTGCAGCTCGTGTCATAACGGCTCGACGGCGCGCGGCAAGTCCGCCACCCATGTACCGACCGCGGATGAGTGTGATACCTGCCATAACACCACCACTTGGTTGGGGGCCACGGTCAATCACGCCAATATCTTCGACAATTGCGTCAGTTGCCACAACGGTACTTTTGCCTCCGGCAAAAACGGCGGTCATATCGCCACCACCGACAATTGCGAGTTGTGCCACAACAAGGCGCCTCAGGGCTGGGCGCCGGCGCAGATCGTGAATCATAACGAGATTCTGACAGTGGGTTGTTTCAACTGCCACTCGTTGCCGAGTGGCCACTGCGATACCGGCGGTCTGGATTGTGACAGTTGTCATACCGCGCCGACGACCTCACCAGCACGTTGGGCCAATAATTTCGCCGATTGTCCAACGGCGCCGGCACCTGCTCCTGGGCCGGGACCGGCACCCGCACCGACGCCTGGTCCCGCACCCGCACCCGCGCCTGGTGGTGGCGGTGGTGCCATGGGTGGCGGCGGCATGGGCGGCGGCGGAGGTGGTGGTATGGGCGGCGGCGGAGGCGGCGGCGGTGGCATGGGCGGTGGTGGTGGCGGTGGCATGTAGCGCTCGCCCGGTCACAATGCGCAAAGTAATTAATAAATGATTTGATGTTTAAAAAAATAAATCATTGACCGTAAATAGTTTAAAAATAATTTTTGGTGCTGCAATTGTTTCGGGGCGCCTGAATAGCGGCAAGTGATATAAGAAAATGTAGCCGGTCCATGGTGGATGTCGTCGACCGGTTGCCTGGAAAAGGGTGGGTGGTTGAGGATGTTGAGAAGGGCGAAGTGGGTGCTCATCGGAATGGTATGCTTGTCATACCTGTCCATCGTTCATGGTGCGCCGAGCAGCGGCGGCACCCAGGCATTCGATCACCTCGACACCGGCTTCCCTTTGGTCGGGCAGCATGTTTTTACCAAATGCGAATCCTGCCATATCGACGGCGTGTTTCGCGGCACTCCGAAAACCTGCAATGGCTGCCATGATGGCGTGCTGACCAGTGGCAAACCCATGGGTCACATTGCAACCGAGGAGCAATGCGAGGTTTGTCACGGTACCGAGAGTTTCAACTTTTCGGCGCACATGGATCACAGCGCTAACAGCCAGGAATGTGTATTCTGTCATAACGGCACCATCGCCCGCGGCAAATCCCCCGCCCATATCAACAGTACATCGGCTTGCGATGCCTGTCATACCACCGTGCTGTGGGAACCTACGCTGACCGTGGACCATGCACGGGTGCTGGGGGCGTGCGTGTCCTGCCACGATGGTGAGATTGCGACTGGTAAGCATCGCCGGCATATTGCCACGACCGACAACTGCGGAATCTGCCACGGAACCAATGTTTGGTTGCCGGTGGCGCAGGTGGAGCATCAAGAAGTTTTCGGCGTCTGCAATGACTGCCATAATGGCGCTGTCGCCAAAGGCAAGTCCGCGTCGCATGCGCCAACCAGCGATCGCTGTGATGCCTGCCACGCCACTCAGGCCTGGGTGCCGACGCTTGCCGTGGATCATGCCGAGGTGTTCACTGGCAGTTGCAGTGCCTGCCACGGAGTCAAGGGCATGTCCACACCCTCCGGAGTGAACGCAAAATCCCAACCTCTGGATCACATCATCAGCGACCAGGAATGTGATGCCTGCCATAACACCAGTAGTTGGAGTCCCGCGGAATTCATCCATCAGGGAGTCAACGGCAACTGTGTAAGCTGCCACGCGCTGGGGGTCAGGGCAACGCCTAGACCCGCCAACCACATGCCCACGTCTGACCGTTGCGAAGCCTGCCATGTGAATTTTATCAGTTGGTCTTCCGTTGCCGCATTCGATGTGGATCACAGTGAAGTTCGCGGTTTTTGCGGCGGTTGCCATGACGGCGTCATCGCCGTGGGCAAAACCGTCAATCATCTCCCCACCGCTCAGGATTGTGGCTACTGTCATACTACCGCGGCTTGGACCGGCATCGCGGGTATCAGTCATGCGCAATTCGTCGATGGTTGTATTGTCTGCCATAACACCGTATTTGCCAGTGGCAAGAGCGGTCACCATATGCCGGCGTCGGATAATTGTGAAGCTTGCCACGAGAAATTTCCCGCCACCTGGGTGCCGGTGGCAGCAGCGCGCGTCGACCATGCGCAGGTTCAAGGCGCTTGCGTCAGTTGCCATAACAATATGATCGCCGGCGGCAAGCCGCCATTGCATGCGGCCACCACGGACGTCTGCGATGCCTGCCACGATCCCGGTCCCACGCCCTGGAGACCCTTGATACGACCGGTGAATCATGATCATGTGGCCATCGACGGTTGCATGGACTGTCATGCATTCGGTTCCGCAGGGGCGACGGCGCCGACAACACCCGTGGATCACATCCCGGTAAACGTTAGTTGTAATATCTGCCACTTCACCGGGTCTTGGATTCCTACCAAGTTTACTCATGAGTTACTGAATATTTCGGCTTCCTGTGTGCAGTGCCATACGCCGGGCGTGCGTGCCACGGCAAAATCCGCGTTGCATATTCCGACCAGCGATATGTGCGAAGCCTGCCACAGCGGTTTTGTTGCCTGGACGCCGGTGGCGGTAGCGGCGGTGGATCACAGTCAGGTCATCGGCTTGTGCGGAAGTTGCCACAACGGCGTGACCGCGACCGGTAAATCAACCACGCATCTTGCCACCAATGCGGAGTGCGACAACTGCCATACCGTTAACGCCTGGGTGCCGGCAAATCTGGTTGACCATACGCCGTTTACCGGTAATTGCGTAAGTTGCCACAATGGGGTGCAGGCCAGCGGCAAATCCCTGGCCCATTTGAATACTTCCGACCAGTGTGAAGCTTGTCATGACAAATTGCCCGCGGCCTGGGCGCCGGTGGCCGCCAATCGCGTAGACCATGTTGAAGTCTTCGGTTCCTGCAGCAGTTGCCATAATGGCGTACTGGCTTCAGGCAAGGGCGGCAATCATTTGATCACGACCGCGGAATGCGATACTTGTCACGTCACCAGCAGTTGGTTCACCGCTTCGGGCAACGCGCCAGACCATGCCGCATTCACGGGGAATTGTTTTACCTGCCATAATGGCACGGCGGCCAGCGGTAAATCCCTGACCCATATCCCTGCCACCAACACCTGCGACGCTTGTCATGACAAGTTTCCCGCCGGCTGGCGGCCGGTGGCGGCGAACCGCGTGGATCACTTGCAGGTTATCGGGGTCTGCAGCAGTTGTCACAACGGCACCATCGCCACCGGCAAGAGCGAGAATCACATCATTACCACCCTGGAGTGTGATGCCTGCCACAGCACCACCGGATGGTTTACCGGCAGTGGCGGCACGCCGGATCATGCCAATTACGTCAACAACTGTATCGGTTGCCACAATGGCTTGAATGCCAGCGGCAAAAGTGCCACGCATATGACGACCTCAAATGTGTGTGACGCCTGTCATGACAAGTTCCCCGCCAATTGGTTGCCGGTAGCGGCCGACCGGGTCGACCATACCCAGGTCATCGGCGTTTGCAGCAGTTGCCACAATGGGGCGACCGCCACCGGTAAGGGTCTCAGCCATGTGGTTACCACGGCGGAATGCGATACCTGTCATACCACCGCGACCTGGCTGGGCGCGGCCAATACCCCCGACCATGCCAGTTTCGTGAGCAATTGCATTGGTTGCCATAACGGATTCAATGCCAGTGGCAAGTCGGCCATGCATATCAACAGCACTAACGCGTGCGATGCCTGTCATGACAAATTCCCCGCCACCTGGGTACCGGTAACGGCCAACCGGGTTGATCATACCCAGGTCATCGGCGTGTGCAGCAGTTGTCATAACGGCAGTGCCGCGACCGGCAAGGGGCCGAACCATGTCGTGACATCGCTGGAATGCGACGCTTGCCATACCACCAGCAGCTGGAACGCCACCAATGGCTCAGGCGCGCCGGACCATACACTGTTCAGCAACAATTGCATCAGTTGCCATAATGGCACGAATGCAAGCGGCAAACCGTTAACGCACATCGCCACCAGCAATGTCTGCGATGCCTGTCACGCCAAATTTCCCGCGACCTGGGCACCGGTACCCGCCAGCGCCGTCGACCATACGCAAGTGCTCGGTGTGTGCGCAAGCTGCCACAGCAAACCGGCGTTCCATATCAATACCTCAAATGTGTGCGACGCCTGTCACAACACGGCGCCCATGTCGTGGACGCAGATCGTTACCGTGGATCATTTGCAGGTCATTGGAAGTTGCGCGAGTTGTCATCCGTTACCCGTTAATCATGTCCCAACGGCGGAACCCTGTGAGAGCTGTCACAACACCAGCACCTGGCAGGGTGCGACTATTAATCACGCGACTCTTTTTACCAATTGCGTGAGCTGCCATAACGGTGTGTTCGCGCGCGGCAAGGGTGGCGGGCATATTCGCAGTACCGATGCCTGCGAATATTGCCATGGCAAGCCCCCGGCATCGTGGCAGGTGTCGGCCGCCAATGTGGACCATTCGCAGATATTGAATGTCACCGTGTGTTCGGATTGTCACAGCTTGCCTGGTGACCATTGCAATACTCAAGGCAATTTATCCTGCGGCGATTGTCATAGCGTACCGCCGGCCAACTGGGCGGATAACTTCCAGAGTTGTCCCACGCCCCCGGCACCACCGCCGGTACCGGCTCCGGTTCCAGCGCCGGCACCCGCGCCTTCGACAGGCGGCGGTTCCACGCCGGCACCCAGTCCTACGCCGGCGCCGGGACCAGGTGGCGCTGGTGGTATGGGTGGGGCCGGTGGTGGTACCACCCCGACGCCGGCACCCTCTCCGGCACCGACACCGGGTGGTGGTGGTATGGGCGGTGGTGGCACGCCTGCACCTGCTCCCACACCGGGTCCCGCACCAACGCCTGGTGGTGGAGGTATGGGCGGTGGTACTGGCGGAGGCGGAACAGGTGGTGGTACTCCGGCTCCCGCTCCCGGTCCCACACCAATGCCGACGCCAACGCCGGGCCCAGCGCCGACCCCTGGACCTGCACCCGCTCCGACACCTGGCGGCGGTGGCATGGGTGGTGGTACCGGCGGTGGCGGCACAGGTGGTGGCGGCACTGGCGGTGGTGGCACGGGCGGCGGTGGTACTGGCGGTG
>JAHECY010000189.1 GCA_024641505.1 Gammaproteobacteria bacterium | reverse complement strand
GTCGATGCTGGTGATGGTGGGAAGTCTGGGGCTGACGGCCATCTGGGTTGGCCGCATGGTATGGCGTGAAGCCCGTTACACGGTGGCGCCATTGGAGCCGGTAATCTGTGCCCTGGTGATGGCCAGGAAGCTGCACGGGGGGAAAGTGACGAGTGACTACCGGGCGCGCTTGACTCGAGCCGCGTGCCTGTATACTACGGGCGAGGGTAAGTTGATCCTGCTGGGGGGGTATACCAGTCCAGGACCACTCAGTGAGGCGGGAGCGGGGGCGCTGCATCTGCAGGGCTTGGGTGTGGACCCCGCGCGTATTGTAATCGAGGACCGGTCACGTCATACCCTGGAAAATTTACAACAGGCCCGGGGGTTGTTGTCGGAGATCCATTGTCAGCACCCGGCCTTGATCACTAACCGCTATCATTTGGCGCGTTGCCGTATGATGGCCGAAGGGCTGGATCTCGATTGCCAACTCTACCCGGCGGAGCCCGTATTCCACCACGGCATTATTACGTATTTAAAAATAGTGAAGGAGACCTTCTTCCTGCACTGGTATCTCACCGGCCGGCAGTGGAGTCGCGTGTCCTCCAATCAGCGTATTCAGAAGAAAATTACGTAGATTCCAAGGGAAAACATTTGCTCTCGCTAAGGCGCCAAGCACGCCAAGGAAGAGCAAATGCTGTAACGTGTTATCTCTCCAATTTCCCAATGAAAATCATTTTCGGTTAGCGTCTCGGCAGTATTGCGCCATGGAACGCTGTTATGCCGCCTTGCTGGATTTATTGCCGTCCAGGTGATATTCGTTTTCCTTGATCAGCAGCCCTTTACGGCCGGACAACAGGCTCACGGTTTTGGCGCGCAGGAATCCGGCCCCGAAGCGCGCCAGTCGTATTAAATGATTGGGGTAGCGCATCGACATGGAAGCGTATTTCTTCAGCACGTCGTGCCGGCGATAAAACGTGATCAACAACTGCTGGTATTGGCGATCCAATTCCTCCACGCTGATGCCGTCCGGCGCCCAAACGAAATTCATGCCGTTCATGCGTTCCCAGTGATCTTCCTTGATCTTGGTGCCGTATAAATCGTGATATATCGGGGAACCGGGGTAGGGCGTGAATTTGGTCAGGTTCATGGTGGTCATGGGTATCTGATTAACCATGTCTTTGGTGGCCTGGATGGTTTCCAGAGATTCCCCCGGATAACCCAGCATGAACAAGCCTTTGCAGCGAATTCCGGCATCGTGGGTCCATTGCACCGCTTGGATGGATTTTTCCACACGTGCCGCCTTCTCCATTTTCTGCAACAATTCGTTGGAGCCGGTCTCCAGGCCAAAACTGATTTCCCAACAGCCCGCGGCTTTCATGCGCTTCAGCACATCCGGCTTAACGGTGTCCACGCGTGCGGTGCAACTCCAGGTCATCTTCAAACCTGACTCCAGAATCAAGTCGCACAGGGCAAGGGTACGCACCTTGCTGGCCAGAAATAAATCATCGACGAACATGATGTGGCGAATACCGTAGGTGCTGTTCAGGTGCCGCATCATGTCGAACACTTTCTCTGGAGAGTAGTGTCTTACGGAGGCGCCGAATGTGGAGGTATCACAGAATTTGCACAGAAACGGGCAGCCCCGGCTGGCGGCAATGGTGGCCACCGGGCCGCGTGGGTAATCATAAATGGCCGGTAAATAGGCTTCGGGGAAGTTGGGCAGCAGATCCCAGGCGGGGAGCGGGAGATCGTCCAGGGATTTACTGATGCCCGAGGCCGGTGTCTGCATGATCTGATCGCCGGCCCGATACAGGATGCCTTTGACCGCATAGGGCTTGTTGCCCGCCACCAGAACCGGCAGTAATTCGCTCAGTACCACTTCGCCTTCATTGAGGACCGCGACGTCGAATTCGGGAAAACGCTGCATGGTTTCCATGCCCATGGAAGACATGTGGGGGCCACCTACGATAATGGTGATTTCTGGTGCCGCGGCCTTAACCAGTTTTGCGATCTTGGACGCTTGCCACACGGCGACGGTAAATAAGGTGATGCCGACAAACTCGGGCTTGGCATCGAGAATACGCGCCGCCACTTGCTCCGGCGCCAGATTTTCAATATCGCTTTCTATGATCGAAGGTTCGAAACCATCCTGCCGGGCCTGTGCTGCCAAGTGCAGTAAGCCCAGTGATGGCGAGCGATTGGTAATAGATTTTACAAAATCATAGCCGGGGGCAATGCGTTCGTAAGGAGGGTTAACGAAAATAATTTTTTTCATGTTTTAATCATAGGCCACTGAGGTGAAGTACTTATCCCTGGCTTTTATATGTAAAACGACGCCGAGGATGCCCTGCTAGTCGTGCAATTTGTAAGATGTCGTATTAGTTGAGTAAATCTTTAAGGTATTTTAGAGATTTCGCAACAATATGCAATTTATGCCGCTACCATTAATGCAATTCCTCTGCCGCAAAGAGTGTGTTCTCCAACAACATGGCAACCGTCATGGGGCCAACACCGCCCGGTACCGGTGTCAACCAACCGGCGCGTTGTTTGGCCGTTGCATATTCCACGTCACCGCACAGAGTCCCATCCGTCAAGCGATTCATGCCGATATCGATGACCATGCTCCCGGGTTTGATCCACTCGCCTTTCACCAGACCGGGTTTGCCAACGGCCACCACAAGAATGTCGGCGTCGGCAACATGTTTGGCCAGGTTTTGCGTGAAACGGTGACACACGGTCACGGTACATCCGGCGAGCAATAATTCCAACCCCATGGGACGACCCACATGATTGGAGGCGCCGATTACCACGCTGTGTTTGCCGCGTATTGTTTCGCCGCTGGTAGCCAGCAGCTTCATCACGCCGTAGGGTGTGCAGGATCGAAATGTCGGCATTCGGACCGCAAGTCGGCCAATATTGTAGGGGTGAAAACCATCCACATCCTTGTCGGGCCGGATGCGCTCAATCACGGTTTCTGGATCGAAGTGTTGGGGCAGGGGCAATTGCACCAGGATGCCGTCGACGGTGAGATCTGCGTTCAGTTGATCAATGAGATCCAGCAGAGCCGATTCCGTGGTATTCCCGGGTAAGTCATGTGCCTGGGACAAGATACCGACTTCAGCGCAAGCTTTACGCTTATTGCTGACATAAATTTCCGATGCGGGATCTTTGCCCACCTGGACCACCGCCAGGCCGGGTTGGCGGTCACCTCGTGCCAGGCGCGCGCGAACACGCTCAGCGATATCTCTGCGGATACCGGCCGCGATTGCTTTACCGTCAATAAGCTTTGCTGTCATGGTAGTCTAAGTCTTTAAAAGCGTTATAAATACGGGGCATATCATCGCACGTCACCGTGGGATAGCCAAGTATAACTCCAATAGTTATTTGATTTTGCTTGGTAATATAGGTAGGATTCGCACCCTGGCGTCGCCAGAGGAGGCCCCCGGGAGGCTGGCATCGGCCAAGGTCACGGGTATAATCGGTTGCGCTTCCTCGTGAAGCGGCCCGGCGTGGCGGACGTGTTTGTCGATGCCAAGTAACGACACGGGGTATAGCGCAGTCTGGTAGCGCGCCTGCTTTGGGAGCAGGATGTCGGGAGTTCGAATCTCTCTACCCCGACCAAATTGACAGTGATGTGGCGATGAGCCACGGTGCTAATGATAATACGGCA
>JAHECY010000016.1 GCA_024641505.1 Gammaproteobacteria bacterium | reverse complement strand
CGATAACGTGATGAATGAAATGAAATTGCCGGGTTTATCGCTTTATGGTGATAGTTAGCAACAACAACGGGATAAGTCGTTTCCCGAAATTCTTGTACTGTGCGGTACATGTGTCGTTGTGGTGCTTGCTGATATTGGCGCAAGCAACTAATGCTGGTGAAAACATCTATCCGGATGGCTTAGTACCGCATCACAACAAAAGCGTTAACACCATAATTTGGCAAGATGTAATTATTGAACTCGAAAAGAAATCGAGTTGCAAATTTTCATCACTAGTCTCTGAATCATTCGACAAATTGAGCGATCCCGCGTTGATAGAGTGTATGATCTTGCCTGCATCAATCAATTGCAGGTATATGAGTTTCAAAAACGGCGAGGCGTTACTACGAGACATAGCGGTTATGCGTAATGATAGTGCTAAGGTTGACGTAACTGAGCTTTCCGGGAAGGTCATGGCATGGCCGGCAGCTAATGCTTTCGGATCAAGTTAGGTGGCAATCTACGAATTATCCACCGACCGAACCGTTGCCAAGCCATGCGGCAGCTGCAATAGGGAATTCACCGCTGGAGATGGGGCTTACGGAACGTGGAAAATCGGTGTTGCACATGATGCCAGTGCAAAAAATCTCGAGCCCTTCCGGTAAGGAATATATGGTGCTGTGATCGATGAAATTAGGCCGTAAATGATAAAGAATTTAGTCGCAAGGCGATTGGTAAATTTACAAGACCTGTAATATTGTTCCATCTGATGTTGGTAGTGTAACAAATATTTGCAATGGTGCGGGTGGTTACCGGAATCTTGATATGTCACAGACTGATACAGGTAATTATATTCAAGATATTTATTTGGGGTCCGAATACCGAACTAGCCTACAAGGTAGGGGTCGTAGCGACAATTGTAGGGATAGTGATTGAGGAAGAGAAGTGCAGCATGTGTCTTTCGTATTCGATAGTTTGGAATGGTCGCTGGTTAATAACATACACCGTTGGGGGCTTCAATGGCTAAGATAATCATCATCGACGATGATGAAGCAATGCGCAGCATGCTGCATGAAGCTATGTCCGACCTTGGGCACGAGATAGTGGAAACCGCTTCAAGTGACGATGCGATGAAGGCGTTTAGGAAGGACGTAACCAGTCTTATCATTACCGATATCGTGATGCCCGACAAGAATGGTATCGATTTGATCATGGAACTGAAACGTGAGTGCCCTGAAGCCAAAATCATCGCCATGTCGGGAGGGGGCGGCATTGAGGGACGATTTGACTACCTTGCGATCGCTAAGTTGGTAGGTGCGGGAACAGTGTTGAAAAAGCCATTTACGATTAAGGAACTGCGAGAAAGAGTGAGTCACGTCCTGGGCGACAGTTAAATTGACATATGACTGGTACACGAGCCGCTTTGATATATTTCACGATCACGAAAATAACGAACCTGATTGCCATGGAGCAGGATGCCGGCGTGGACGGTACCCAAGGCCAATTTCAGTGGACTGAAGGATTTATTGAAAAGAGCATTTGTAAACAATGGGAGCGAAATCTTGGTTGACTCAGCACGGCCTGATTGGCATACCGACATCGTCCATGAATTGATGAGTGGTGTGCGTGACGGAGTAATTTTTCTGGATCATGAGCTTCGTATTGTCAGTTGGAATGCCAAATCTGTTGAATATCTCAGTACACACGATGCCCCGTCAGGGATGCCGGTGCGGAGTGCTATTTTGGCGCAGTACTCCGGAATTCTGGATGCAGCTCTGGCCTCCTTGGGATTCCAGAATGACAGCGCTGCTTGGAGACAAGATACTACTGCTGATAGCGGTGCACAAATAATATCGATTACCGGAAAATTGCTCACCTGTGAAAGCGGAGGATCACCAGCGGTAATGCTGCTTATCGCGGGTGACGACCGTGAAAATATCGGCATAAATAGCGATGCACGTAGCCTGGAGCTTTTGGCGGAATTGGAAATTTTCAGAAGTAACCGGCAACTGGCGCGGGTCTTGATCCATGACATCAATAATAGTTTGGCCACAACGCTGGGCTACTTGTTTCTGTCCACAGAGATCTTGAAAAAAGAAAACCAGAGTAAGCTGCCGGAATTTCTCAATATGGCACAAACCGCAGGCGCATCGCTTCGAGAACTGGTGGCCAGTGTTCAAAAACTGAACAGGGGTAGTGAAGATGCAACGGCCCGCAGCAGTTTGGGGGAGGCCGTGAAGGCAACGCTGCAATTGATAGATGCGGCGCTTCCCGCCAACATAAAATTAGAAACGGACCTGGTGTATGATCCTCCAAGTTTGCAAGTGGTGCAAGGAGATGTCGGTCGTATTCTTGTTTGCCTGATGAAAAATGCCACCGAGGCCATGAATGATCGGGGTAATATTCATGTGCGTATGTATGCTAATCACCAACCCATGGTGCATTGTATTACCTGTGGTGAAGAACTGCAGGGGAATTATTGTGTGCTAAGCGTGGAGGATACCGGAGCCGGCGTTCCGATCGAGATCGCTTCGGATATCTTCGCGCCACTGTATACCACCAAGGATCAAGGCAGCGGCATGGGATTGTATTTGGTTGACAGACTGACGCATTCATGTGCGGGGCATGTGGTATTGCAGCAAGATCAAGGCAGCGGCGCAAAGTTCCGTCTGTATTTTAAGGAGTAATGGGTACTAACAGCTGTCGTTCCTATAATTTTAACGTTATCCCTTCCTTAATGCATTGGCGCTCTATATGTTAAAGATCGTGAAAAGCTTCAGATACCTGTAAAAAATGTTGTGCAAATGCCGAATAGTGGATAGGAGCAGCGGCGAGTCGTATTCGGCGTCACTTCGTACCCGGAACAGTGGTCAGCACATGACAATCCTGCTCCTACGGGAACTCATCAGGTGTGGCCTATCGCCTGCGGAAATTAACTAATAGTATGGCTGGGAGCTAAACAATGCGCATTGCACTGGTGGAAGATGATGCCCAACAGGCGGAATTAATGAAAATGTGGCTGGACGAAACAGGCCATACAACCCAAATATTTTTAGCTGGAAAAGATTGCATCAAGGCTCTGTCTCACGAGAGTTTTGACCTGGTGATCATTGATTGGCAGCTGCCCGATATCAACGGTGACCAGGTGCTGTTATGGATTAGGGAGCATATTGACTGGTTGGTGCCCACTATGTTTGTCACTGGACGCAATAATCCGCAGGACATCGTGGCAGCCCTGGAAAACGGCGCGGACGATTATATGGTCAAACCGGTGCAACGCAATGAAATGTTAGCGCGTGTCACCGCTCTTGGGCGTCGCGCGAATGCCGGTAATGCCAGTGAACAACTCTCGATCGGGAACGTCATTATAGATTCGAGCAAGCATCAATTGATGGTTAATGGCGTTGCGGTGGAGTTGACCGGCAAGGAGTATGAATTGTCCGTATTCATGCTCAAGCATACCGGTAGAATTCTATCTCGTGGCCATATCATGGAATCAGTATGGGGACGCTCTGCCAATCTCAATACCCGTACCGTGGATACGCATATCAGCCGCATCAGAAAAAAACTGGGGTTGACCATTGACAACGGCTGGCGGTTAACTGCAATTTATCAACACGGTTACAGGTTGGAACATATCGAACAAGATGAAATGCCGGCGCAGCAGGCCGTCGGCTAAACTTTTGCACAAGCAACAATCAAAGGCGCGATATTATTCGCGCCTTTGAGTTAACGGCGCCAATATTATTTCACTCAAATCCTGAATTTCCCCACAACGTTCTGCAATTGTGAAGATATTTGAATTATAATTTTGCGCGCACCAAGCACTTGGGTAATATCGTTGTTGACCGCGGAAATAACCTCATTCATGCCGGACATGTTGGTGCTGAGTGAATTCGCAATGGATTTTTGCTGTTGCGTGGCATCGGATATCAGGCTATTCATCTTATTTATGGTGACAACCATCTTCAGCACCTTGTCAAGCGAGTCTTGCGCCTGCTTGGCTTTTTCCGAACCGGCATGCGCGAGATCACGGCTATGCGTGATAGCCTCAACTGCATTCACTGATCCTGCCTGCAGCTGCTCAATGACGTTATGAATCTCCTGAGTGGACTGTTGCGTACGCGATGCCAATGAGCGTACTTCATCCGCGACTACGGCAAAACCTCGACCCTGTTCACCCGCGCGAGCTGCTTCTATCGCGGCGTTCAACGCCAGTAAATTGGTTTGTTCCGCAATACCACGAATAACATCAAGAACTGAACCTATGGTTTTGGAATAGTGCTGTAAAGTGGCGATGACGTCTGACGTTTTATCGACCTCTGAGGCAATATTGGTCATGAACTGATGCGTATTGAGCACTATATCGTAACTTGCTTTTGTTTCATGATTGACAAGATTTGCCGTTGCCGCGGCTTCTCCTGTATGGCCACTGATGGTGACAACGGACTCAGCCAGTTGGTGTATGGATGCCGCCACGGCGGACGTTTGTCGTTGCTGATCGGCCATCTTGGCGCCGGCCTTTTCCATAATGCCATCCAGAATTGACGACTCCTCGTTTAATTCATCGGCCGATACCTTGATCTCGGATATCAACGAATTCAGGCTGCCGCGCATATGCAAAATGTCATGCGCAAGTTGCCCGATCTCATCACCACGACGAATGCTGTAATTGGTTTTGCGAACATCGCCGCCCGCGATCGTGGCTACCTCCTTGCCCAGCGCTTTGACATCGCCTAGCGCGCGACCGACGATTACCAATAGAATACTGAGAGTTCCAAACAGTGCCGCTGATGAAAACAGCAGGGAAACAGCGACTTCCGTGGTAGACGCATCATTATTGCGGCTGATGGCAATGGCATTTTTTGTGACATTTTCCATGAAAGGCGTAACGGATTTTTCAAGACTCGCGGCGGCGTGGTCGAAGCGATCCATGAATTTGTTGCCGCCGGATGCGCCCTGATCGATATAAACCTGAGCCATGCGCTTGCCTTCAGTATAATAGACGGAAAAATATTCGCGTAAGTCTGCATGGATTTGTCTATTCTCAGGCAATAAGACGTCTAGCTGAGACATCAACTCATAGAATCTGTCGGCATTTTTCTGGGCCTCGACAAACCCGTCGTCCAGCCCGTCCAAGCCGCGCGTTGCGCTGATATCAGTCAACCATTGCTGAACCTGAATGATGGCGATTTTGATTTGATAGGCCTTTTCCAGTACCGGAATATCCGTATTTGTCAGGTCAGCACTTTGGGTTCTAATCTCGGAACCGACGGTCACTATATGTATGAGCGCAACAATTAACACCATAACAATCACGCCGGCTAATAGTCTGACTTTTTTTAACAATCCGAGAGCTGACATGCTTCTTGATTCCATTGGGCTGGACAGTGTATTAAATAAGAGTAAGTTACTCATGTATCGAACAAAACTTGCGATTCTAAATCGTTTGGTATTTTGTAACTGTTACGATTTGTTACTGGCAACTATCTGTCGTCATGCGCGAAGAAAAACAGTATCCGCGCGTGCCACCAGCTCTCACCCGATGTACTGTTGAAAGATGTCACGGCACTTGATGATGGAGATTGATAAGCATGCGGTCAACGCGGCGATATCGACGATGGTTGCTTCGGATTGGTGGCATCGGCGCATCCGGTGCCTGAAACAGGTGAATTAGAGCCGCTTGCGGTTTCGGCCGTATCCGCCATTGCCACAAGTTTTTTGATCGTTCCATCGCCGTACGCCAGAAAATACAACTCACCCTGGTTGCTCTCCCCGAAGGCGCTGATGTGCAAACCGGTTTCGGCTTGCAGTCGGCGTTGTGGCTCATGGTAAGGGTCAAAAACCGCCCAGATACGCCCGCTGCCGAAATCGGCAAACACATAGGCGCCTGTCAAGGCAGGGATGTCCGTGCCATGGTACACGTAGCCACCGGTAACGGAATAGCCATCAGCGCGACCGTAGTCAAGTACCGGCGGCGTGTAACGACCGGTACACCGTGCGCCACTTTTGGAATTTTCGTCCAGATACCGGTCATTACCTTCATAGCAACTCCAACCGTAATTGTTACCCGCCTCTATCAGGTCTATTTCCTCATGACTGTGCTGCCCGACGTCGCCGGCCCATAATTTTCCGGACTGGCGATCGAAACTCCAGCGCCAGGGATTGCGCAATCCCCAGGCGAATATTTCAGGACAGGCGCCGGCGGCGCAGGAGACGCTGGCGGCAAAAGGATTGTCTTCAGGAATGCGATAGGGTTTACCGGTTAGCTGCTTCTGCTCCGGAATATTGACGTTAATGCGCAACATGGCGCCCAATAGTGTGGCGGTATTCTGACCGTGATTGCGTGGGTCGCCACCGTCGCCACCGTCACCCATGCCGATCAACAGCAGGCCGGCGCGGTCGAAAGCGATATCGCCTCCGTTATGATTGCTGAAGGGTTGGGGGATGGTAAGGATGATGCGTTCCGAGGCCGGATCCAGTTTCAGTCTATTTTTATCCATGGTGAATCGGGAAATGACGGAATGAAACCCAAGCGTGATGTTCGTGGCAGTAAAAGACAAGTATACGTAGCTATTACTTTGATAGTCGGGATCAAACGCGATGCCGAGTAAACCGGCTTCAGAACTGAAACCGCCATCCAGGGCGTCGACCCGCGATGCGCTTAGATCGATGACCGTGGTCAGTTGCGCACTGTGCACGTCCGCCCGGTTAGGAAAGGCGCGCACCCGCCCACGCTTCTCCACTACGAACCAATGGCTGTCATCTAGCGGTGCTTGTAGGATAGCCACCGGCATCGTAAACCTGAGATTGCTGAATGCGGCGTCGATATCCAATACCCGGTGTAACGTTACATCAGGCACCCCGGCTACACAATTGATAGTGGCGGGACGTCGATCAATACCGGTAATGTCCGCATCGTTTTGTTGACTTTCTGTGGCATTGGAACTGCTTACGGCGAGGTAAAACATCAGCACCGGCACAACGTAACGTAGAATATGCATAAGGTTATCCGTCCTGGAACGGGCGTACAGGGATTTAAGTTGTGGCTCAGGCTATGACTGCGTTGCCTGCAATAATTATCCTAACACACGCAGCCCGTAATCAAATCATGGCCCCGCGCCGGGCTTCAGTTGGAGGCGGAAGCCCGGCACCTTGCGGAATCAGGCACGTTGTTGCGGTTTTGATCAGGTGGCGCAATAGATTCCACGGCTGCTGCGGCCGCGCAGATCCCGGCATTATGCTACAATTCTGCTCCGGGCTTCGGCCTGGGCATTGACCGTGGGGTTCTTGAGAAAGCACCTTAGAAATACACTGTAAGTCACCTGCAGTTAGAGACGTAACTGATTGAAAAAGAGAAATAAATCACAGATTTCGAATATTGTTTATTGTTATCCCCGCTACTGGCCGTTGCTGAGCGCCTTTGTCGTGCTCCGGATATTGAGCTGGATGCCATTTCCGATACAGCTGAAACTGGGGCGTTTGGTCGGCCGCGTCCTGATGCGCATGAGCCAACGGCGCTATCACATCGCCCACACCAATATCAGGCTTTGCTTTCCCGAATTGAGCGATGCCGAGCAGAAGCGTCTGGTGCGCAAGCATTTCGAGTCCCTGGGAATGAGCCTGTTTGAGATGGCGATGACCTGGTGGGCGGCGGATCGCAGGATTAAAAAAATACCCGTGACTATCGAGGGCGCCACCAACCTGGATGCGGGTCTGGCGAAAGGCAAGGGCGTAATATTTCTTGGGAGTCATTATACGACGATGGATATTGGCGTCCGGCTCATTATTGTTAATTTACGTCCGCCAATCTACATGACCTATCGGCCTCACAATGATCCGATACTCGACAAGCTCATTACCGCAAATCGGGTGCGTCATGGACTGGGTGCCGCCGATTATAATGATGTTAGATCAATGATCCGAACCTTGAAACAGAACAATGTCATGTGGTATGCGCCCGACCAGGGATACCGTGGCAAGCTGGCGGAATTCATACCGTTTTTTGGCATTCCTGTTTCCACACATACCACGACCAGCCGCATGGCCAAGATTACCGGAGCCGCGGTGGTGCCGTTTTACGTACGCCGCGGTGAAAATGATGAAGGATATATCATAACAATTTGTCCGCCACTGGAAGATTTTCCTTCGGATGACGTTATTGCGGATATTTCGCGATGTAATGCCTTGCTGGAGGCAAATATTCGGCTCGCTCCCGAGCAATACCTGTGGGTGCACCGAAGGTTTAAGCACCTGCCCCCTGGACGACCGGATGTGTATGGAGAACGCAACCGGTAATCGACGGTGGCGCCTAACATACGCCGGAGGCGACTACCACTGAATATTGCCGCCCGGAGGTGTTGACGGAGACCGCGATAAAGATGGGAACTTCAACCTGTAACTCGGATTACTCCGGTTTAACGTGTAACGCTGAAGTGGTTATCAATTGGCTTACGGGTTGCGGTTTATGAACGGCAAATCCCTGAATATAGTCGATGCCGATGTCTGCCAGCAGACCAACCAGCGCTTCGGTTTCAACGAATTCAGCAATAGTTTTGACGCCCATCACGTGACCAATCTGGTTGATAGCGCCGACAATAGAGTAGCTCAAGGCGTCGCTTTGAATATACCGGATAAACTCGCCATAGATCTTGATATAGTCCACTTCCAGATTGCTGAGATACCCGAACGAGCTCAAACCGCTGCCGAAGTCATCCAGCGAGAACTTGCAACCCATGGCACGCAGGCTGCGGATAAAGTGCATGGCAGCCGTCAAGTTAGTCATGGCGGCGGTTTCCGTAATTTCAAAGCACAGATGCCTGGGATCGATGTTGTTGGCGTCGATCTCGGATTTTATGACGTGCAGGATTTCGTCGTTGCCAATTGACTGGCCTGACAGATTGATGGATAAGAAAACGTTCTTGCCGTGATAGCGCGTCATTTTTTTGATATTTCTCAGGGTATTTCTGATTACCCACCGATCGACTTCCGGCATCTCATTATAGCGCTCAGCCGCGGGGATAAATGCCATGGGCATGATCAACTCACCGCTACGCTCGCGTAATCGCACCAATATTTCGTAGTGAACGCTGTCATCCACGCTGTCCAGTGGTTTGATTAGCTGAGCGTGGAGTTCGAACCGGTCCTCGTCAAGCGCTTGCTTCAAGCGCGATACCCATTGCATCTCGCCGTAGCGTTGCACCAATTCGGTATCATGTTCCTGGTAGACATGCAGTCTGTTCCGTCCGGAATCCTTGGCGACGTAGCATGCGGCATCCGCGTTGCGCAATATTTCGCCGAGATTGGCGTTGGCAGATGTGATCGGAACCAGTCCGATGCTGATGCCGATATCAAAAGGTTTTTCGTGCCAGATAAATCGATATTTTTTGATCTTGAGACGCATCGCTTCCGCTACCATTTGCGCCTTCTCCACGTGACAACCTTCGAGCAGTACGCCAAATTCATCGCCTCCGAGCCTGGCCAACATGTCGGAATCGCGTATTTCACTCTCCAGCAGGATTGCAACTTGTTTGAGCAGTTCGTCGCCGGCGATATGTCCGCAGGTATCGTTCACGATCTTGAACTGATCCAAATCGATATAGCATAAAGCGTGTTGTTTGTTCTCGATTACGGCGGTTTCCAGCGCATGCTCCATACGCGCGACAAAGGCGCGCCGATTATAGCGGCCGGTCAGCGGATCATGATAGGTCAGGTGCATCAACTCCTTGTTTTTTTCCTCCAAGGTTTCGGTCGCGGACTGAAAGCGATTTTTATAGTCATTGATGGCCTGACGCACATCCTCCAACTCCCGGATCCTGATGGCGCCATGAAAATTTACGGGGATCGTTTCAGCTTGACCGGAGTATATTTCCTGTAAGTACTTCGCCAGACGCGCCAAGGGTCTGGCAATCGACAACGACAGCAGAATCGTCATCAATATCACCAGAGTGACGGTATAAATGAGGAATTCCGTAAATCCGTTGCGAATGATCTTGCCGAATTCTTTGATTTCCGGTATCGGCGCCACTTCCAGTCGGGCGCTGCTGAGCGCCTGATCCAGCGGAACTAATTGATGATTCGGAATCACCCATTGGATGCCGTATATATAGGAGTTTTCCGCATTGCTTAGTGCCTGTGTGGCAATATCCAGATTCATGCGCGCGCCGATATAGCCGAGCAGTATTTTTTGCGGTGAAATGTCGTCGATGATGGGACGATAGTAAATCAAATAGAAAGAGGTGTCATGACGGATGATCGCCGGACTTGAGGTCGCCTCTGGAGACACTTGCGGCGACAGCACATGGTCGGTAGTCAAGGCGGCGCCGTCGGCCTGATATAAGTCGGCGGCATCCAGCAAGCTTTTGTATTGCGCCACATCTTTGATTCTGATGTCCCGCCAGTAGTTGTAATAGGTCGCATCGACAAACAAGGCGCGAGTTTCATCCCAATTGGCGAGGCTTGTGGCGAGTTTCAACAATTCGTCGCTACGGCGATGTACTTCGCGCCGCAATTCAACCGAAGCACGATGGATATTATCGTTCTCGGCTTGCTCTTGAATTTTGTTGGCATTGTTGACTGATAAATAAGTGGTGATTGCAGCGGGTGTAATGGCCAGCAATACGAAGATATAGAGATAGAGCGAGATCGGGTAATATCGTCTCTTGATACCATGCCACCACATGAATATGACGCGCCTATTTATCGATCTGGTTGATTATCTGTTCCAACCGATCATTTAATTCAAATTCATGCATGGCAGAAAAGAAATGATTGGCACCCTCGACGACCGTCAATTTTGAAACTTTAGGTTCCACCTCCTTTATCCATTGTTTATCGATTCGTTTGTCCTGATCGCCGATTATGACATGCACCGGCACCTGCCGGCGGTGCAAGGTATCGAGTGCTGCCAATACATGTTGATCGTCCCACTCTGCATAGGACAAATAAGTTTGTGGTGCGGCCATAAATGCGTCACAGAAACTCAATTTGTAAGAGTGTAGAGAGGTGTCGTGTTTCTTAAGGCGTAAGCCGGCCTCCTTGATTTGCAGGCGGTGGATATTACCGGCCTGGTGGGTACGTACCAGACTGATGGCAATGATGGCGGTAATGGGCGCCTTGGGGTGTGTGAGCGAATACCCGAGGAGATATTGACTGCCCCAACTGTGACCGATCAGGATAATGGATTTATAGCCCTTGTTCGCCAACCACTGCACCCAATAATCGATTTCCACTAAATCGTCGCCAAATGTGTGTGTATGAGCTGCTTTGCATTGAACACTTTGCTTGCGATTTGGCACACCTAAGGAAAGATTGGGAGCCAGCACCGTATAACCCATGGAAGCCAGACCGGTGACGATATTCCAGGTCGACATGAATTCATAAGTCTGTAAAAAACCGTGAATCATCAAGATTGCGGGTTTCTGGGTGTCTGCGGGCAGGAATTCAGCATTGACGGTAATTTTATTAGGTAATTGCTCAGTCAATGTTTCAGCAAGACACTGACGTGTCGCGCCGATTAATAACAGGCACGCCAAGCCTACGAACAGTACAGAGGATCGAAGCAAGCTCATGGGATATCCGGTTTAGAACCTTATTGTTTATGTTAGTTATCGGTCATCAACATCGTAAACTTTAACAATATGCCCCTGAAACAATGGGTGTAAGTACTTCTTCGGAGACAAAACCATGGAATCGTGAGGTGTATTTCTTAGACTGTTGCAGATGGCACCGACGGTGATCTGCATGTGGTAAGCAGCGAGAGTGGTCTGGCGCTCCACTGGCGGCACCGTCATTCCCTACCTACACATCAGGGTGGTACAAGAAAACGCAGCCAACCCAAGCCACGGGTTTGTCAGGAGTCTTCGCTGGCGCAGACCCGGTTACAACAACTAATTACAAATGGTTTATGGCTGGGTAGGTGCAGGGGAGGGGTGGAGATGTTAACGCAGAACCCGCGTTTTGTACTTGCGACCTTTAATTTTACCTTCGGTCAGTATGCGCAACGCTTTCGAGACGACCGGACGGGCAACCGCCACATAGGCAAGCTTGTCGAATATGTCGATTTTGCCAATTTGAGTGCCGGTCAGCGAAGTGTTCCCCGTTAATGCGCCCACAATGTCGCCGGCTCGTAATTTGTCTTTACGACCACCGCTGATTTCCAGGGTTGCCATCGGCGGATGCTGTGTGTAAGGGCCGCGTGTTTCCAACGTGGAAAGCTGCTCAATGATTAAAGGCTGATGTTGATACTCTTCGATGGTATTTACCTTGCTCGCTTCCGAGGCCATGAATAGACTGAGAGCCAGGCCTTCGTTGCCGGCGCGACCGGTACGGCCGATTCGGTGAATATGGACCTGTGGATCCGGTGATATTTCGTAATTGATGACCGCGGGTAAATCCTTAATATCAAGGCCACGAGCCGCGACGTCGGTGGCGATAAGCAGGGCGCAGCTTTTATTGGCAAACTGCACCAGTATTTGGTCGCGTTCTTTCTGTTCCAGATCACCGTGCAAGGCGAGGGCATGAAATCCTCGTTGCGTGAGTTCCTCAGCCAGTTCCTGGCATTGTTGTTTGCGGTTGCAGAATACAATGCCAGACTCCGGCTGGTAACGTTGCAGCAGATTTATCAGCGCCGTGGTCCTTTCACCATTCGATATTTCATAGAATACCTGGTGGATAATCGTATCGTCATGCATGGTCGCCACGCGCACGTCCAACGGATTGCGCTGTATGGTATTGCTGATGCGCGATATTTCTTCGGGGTAGGTCGCTGAGAACAGCAGAGTCTGCTTGTTGCGCGGCGTCATAGCAATCGTGCGCAAGATATCATCGTGAAATCCCATGTCGAGCATGCGATCGGCTTCATCCAGCACCAAAGTGGTCAATGCCTGCAGTTTCAGCGTTTCGGTTTCGAGATGTTTCAGAATGCGCCCCGGCGTACCAACCACGATGTGCGGCGGATGTTCCAGCGATGCCAGTTGCGGACCCAGCGGTCTGCCGCCACATAAAGTTGTTATTTTGATATTAGGGATGGCGCGCGCCAGACGGCGTATCTCATTGCTGACCTGTTCGGCCAGTTCGCGGGTCGGACATAGCACCAGTGCCTGGGTCTGGTAGCTGCGTACTTCAAGTTTATGAAGGATGCCGATGGCAAACGCCGCCGTTTTCCCGCTACCGGTCTTTGCCTGTGCCAGTAAATCCCTGCCTTCAAGAATGGCGGGCAGACTTTGGGCCTGGATTGGCGTCATGTCACGGTAGTCCAACGATTGAATGGCGGATAACAGTTCCGCTGCAATCGGCAATGTTGAGAAATTTGTCGTCGTCATGCGCTCACCGCCTAGGTTGGCGATCGTTGCTGACGCACGGGGGAAATGGCTTGCGTCATGCCTTGATTGCGCAAGTAATCTTCATAGGTGCCGCTGAAGTTGGTGATGCCGGTCGGCGATAATTCGATAACGCGCGTCGCCAATGATGAAACGAATTCCCGGTCATGGCTGACAAATACCAATGTGCCGGGGTAGTTTTCCAACGCGAGGTTCAGCGCCTCAATTGATTCCATGTCGAGATGGTTGGTGGGTTCATCCATCACCAGAACATTGGGTTTCTGCAGCATGATTTTTCCAAAGAGCATGCGCCCTTGTTCGCCGCCGGAAATCTTCGTTACCGATTTCTTGATTTCGTCCTGCGAAAACAACATGCGTCCGAGAATGGCGCGGATTGCCTGCTCATCGTCGCTGGGTTTCTTCCATTGACTCATCCAATCGAACAAGGACAGATCTTTGCTGAAATCCGCCGAATGATCCTGCGCATAATAGCCGATATTGACATTCTCAGACCATTTTATCTTGCCACTGTCCGGTGTAATGTCATTGACCAGAGTGCGTAATAATGTGGTTTTGCCGATACCGTTAGGACCAATCACCGCAATGCGTTCGCCCACCTCGGCCAGCAGGTTGAGGTCGCTGAACAGGGGTTGGCCGCCGTATCCCTTGCTCAATGCCTCGATTTCCAGGGCGATTCGGTACAACTTTTTATCCTGTTCAAAACGGATATAAGGACTCTGGCGACTCGAAATCTTGACTTCCTCGAGCTGAATTTTTTCGATTTGTTTGGCGCGCGAGGTGGCTTGTCTGGCTTTGGATGCGTTGGCCGAGAACCGGCTGACGAACGACTGCAAATCAGAGATCTGGGCCTGTTTTTTCGCGTTGTCGGACAGTAAACGCTCTCGAGCCTGTGTGGCTGCCGTCATGTAATCATCATAATTACCGGGATAAACGCGCAGTTCACCGTAGTCCAGGTCCGCCATATGGGTACAGACGCTGTTCAGGAAGTGACGGTCGTGGGAAATGATAACCATAGTACTGTTGCGCTCGTTAAGCACTTTTTCCAGCCAGCGTATGGTGTTGATGTCCAGGTTGTTGGTCGGTTCATCCAGCAGCATGATGTCCGGATCGGCGAACAGGGCCTGCGCGAGTAGCACACGTAATTTCCATCCCGGCGCGACGGCGCTCATCAGGCCATCATGCTGCGCCACGGGAATTTCGAGCGCCAGTAACAACTCGCCCGCGCGAGCTTCAGCGGTGTAACCGTCGAGTTCGGCGAATTCCACCTCAAGATGGGCCACCGTCATGCCATCTTCCTCAGTCATTTCAGGCAGGCCATAAATACGGTCGCGCTCTTTCTTCACCTGCCACAGACGGTCGTGTCCCATAATAACAGTGTCCAGAACCGTATTGTTTTCAAACGCGAACTGATCCTGACGCAGCTTGCCGACACGTTCATTAACGTCCACCGAAACATTGCCGGCCGTGGGTGGCAAGTCGCCACCGAGGATTTTCATGAAGGTGGATTTCCCGCATCCATTGGCGCCAATCAACCCATAACGGTTGCCATTGCCAAATTTGACGGAAATATTTTCGAACAGGGGCTTAGCCCCGAATTGCATAGTGATATTGGCGGTCGTGATCAAGGGAAATGTCCGGATTTACATGCAGATAAAAAGGACGCGCATTATGCCACAGAGTGCTTGGAAATACATAGCACCAATCCGTATATATAATGCAGTTTTAGAGGGGGTGCACCGTTTTCAGGGCGGCTTCCTCCCACAAGGAATGTGGTCGTAAGCTCCCGTAACTCCAGCGGTGGATGGTGCGCGACCGATAAGGATAAAATCCCCGGTCGTCACGGATCATGCTGACGACGAACGACCGGGGATCGGGACCAATGAATACTATTTGATGTGTTCTATATGGTGCAGCACTTCGTCCAGTTCGTTATTGACTTGGGTAAGCAGCTGTTTGTTTTGCGTCTTTTTATATTCATTTAGAGCAATGAAGGTGGTTGCGGGATGCACCACGGTATCCATCAGGCTGCCGGTGATGCTCTTTTCTTCCAATTGTGCCGCGGCAATGCCTTCATTTTTCAGGAACGCCTTCTCGTGCCACTGAGCCTCGATTTCAGTCAGCGTCATGCCTTTCATGTGCGCGGCATTGGTGGCGACCAGGTTTAACATTTTGGCATCATCGGGGCGCTTCGCGGCATATTCCTGGCAAGCGGCGGTGCCAATGGCGATCATTTCTTCCTGCATTTTGATGAGCTTGTCAACGTCGCTTACCTTGCCGCCGTTGACCTGTTTTATTGTTTCCTGTGCCAGTTCTTTGAACTTGTCGAATTCGCCTGCATTCGCAATCGTGACCAGACCCAAGAGTACGCTCGCGGTCAACAGACCATTTACTATTTGTCTTCCCATGTTCATCTCCTTGAAAGTTGTTGATACGACACCTGTTCCGCTCATGACCAACGCTCGTATGCCGCAATTTATTTGGGACAGATGTCCCTTGATAACAGCTCACGGCACGGTGTGGTATGAGAAAAATCAATTTCACGGTTAAGGGTTGCAAATCCTTCGCTCAGGCGTAAACAAAATTGTTTGCGTACTACGCGAAAACAGGAAGTGACATCCATGACCTTAATGCTCCGTTTACCGGGTGCTCTTTTGGTTAAGCACCGAATTAATACAACACGGTAACTATGAAGTACCAGAGGCAACTTAATAAGTGCTTAATGCTAATCGCAAGCTAATAGTGATATTGATCGAGGTATTAACAAACAACATGGGCCTTGAATAATCTCCTGTTAATAAAACATCCAGGTTGTCATGAGCACGGAATTGGTTTCAGACCTGGTACGCAAACAAAACAGTGTATTACCGGAAAAACATTCCACATTTTAGTTACCGCGTGAGACGGATGCTTGTTACACTAGCAAAAATGATCGGATTTTTCCGTGCTTTAACCATGGCGTGCGCTAAGTCTCTATCACGATAGCTTTACTGGCGTGTCATTAACTGTCGAGTCATCAATTGGAGTGTTGTATATGAAAATGTCGCGTTACTTGTTGTTGGCGTTGGTCGCCACGGGTTCCACTCATGCCTGGGGGCTTGATTACACCTTGGAGTTGACTCGAGAACAATTGCAACAGGCCGTGCAAGCTAAAATGCCGGTAAAAGTCGAGAAAATGTTCGCGACGCTGGTGTTATCTAATCCGGTCGTGGTGCTGCAGGAAAACAGCGACCGACTGGGCATGGAAACCGACTTGTTATTCACCGTGGCGGGATCGAATCCCACCAAGGGACACGGCACCATTGATGGCAATATAGTATTCGATAAGGTGAAAGGTGAGTTCCATCTCGTCAATCCCAAAGTACAAAGCCTGAAAGTCGCCGGCATGGCGCCACAGGTTCAAGAAACCTTGCGTCAATTGGCGGACACGGCCGCACAACAGGCGCTGGCGTCCAAGCCTGTTTATACACTTGACGATAAGGATCTCAAACAGAAACTCGCCAAGGCGGTGTTGAAGTCGGTGGCGGTAATAAATGGGAAACTGGCGCTGTATATGCAATTTTGAGCAGCGGGTGCGTCTTGGGAATTCCGCCTTCTCCACCGAGCCATGTTACCTCGACATGTTTTGTTATGCGGCGACGAAACGTTGTCGCTACTGCTTCGGTCGCGGATGAAAAATGGTGCGTGATACGCACCCTACGCACCGTTTGTTCCTTTTCCGCCTGCGGTGGCAGTGGGGAAATCCACCACGAAGTGGCTGCCGTAGAAGTTTGCAAGATATCTGTTAATGGTGTCATTCTCGATTGACCAGCCGGCGGGTAGCTACGCACAAGATTTCTGGCATGAAGCGCTTGAGGAGACTACGGGATCAAGCGCTGGAAGGTATCAGATAGCGCGCGACTTCGAGCACCAGGCGGACGGCGCCGCTCACCAGCAGCGCGGCGCTTACCGAGATCCCAATGGAAATAAACGCTTGCCGGCGACCGATGGTCTTCAGCATTACCGCGAAAGTCGAAATACAGGGCACATAGAACGACAGAAAAATCAGGAATGTCATGATTTGAACCCAATCCAGATGCAGACCCACGTCGAACGTACCCAACGCCTGGTAGATCATCAACAGGGACAGTTCTTTGCGCAAAATACCGAACAATATGGGTACGCCCAGGATCACCGGCAAACCCAACCACCAGACACTGACCGGTGTCAGCAAAGTGTTGATGATGGTGTCGCCGCCGAAAAAGGTCATAAGTGCCAGCACAACGCTGCCACCCACCAACAATGGGGTGACAATGGTGAGAATGTCACGGGTGCGGTCCGCCGTTTTTGTCAGCATGGATTGCCAGTGAGGCCACGCATACGCGGGTATATCCTGAATCTGGCCGGGACCGCTGTCACCGAAGTAACGTTTCAGCACTTGGCCAAGCAGGGCGATCACCAATAAAGTAATCATGAATATGGCGAACACGCCCAGACCACCCAGGTATTTACCGGCAATCGCGAGAATCACCGCCGAGCGTGCGGAGCAGGGGACGAAGGTGACCAGTACCGAAGCAATCAGGCGTTGCCGGCCTTCGGTTACCAGGGCAGTCGCTGACAATGCAGGCACGTTACAACCCAGTCCCAACAGAAACGGCACGGCGACGCTGCCATGCAAGCCGATGTGATGAAACCAGCGGTCGACGATAAAAGCGATGCGGTGCATGATGCCGGACTCCTCCAGCGCTACCAGTAACAATACCAGGGGTATCATATAGGGCACCACGATTCCGACCAGGCCGACCAGACCATCCGCAATACCGCGACCGACGACCCCGGCGGCCGAGTCCGGTTGCCAGCCGCTTAAGGGTGTGATCAACCAGGTCATGAACACAGCATCCAGCCAGGAACTGACTTTGAAAACCACGAATAAAACTGTGGCGAACACCAACATACTGCCGATTAATCCCCACCGCGGGTGCAAAAACAATTCGTCCAGCCAGTAACTCCAACCGCGTCCGGCGTGGGGGGCGCCGATACGGGTCACGGCTTCCTTGATGTTGGCCGCGCGATGATGCCAATCCGCATGAATTTCCTCTTCTAAAGCGCGCGGCAGTTGCTGACTGGCCTCGGCACGTAACGCCAGCAACGCCGGCGTGTGGTCAGGAAAATGTTGGGTAAATTCTTCGATAAAATATTGATCACCCACCGCCAGTTGATATAACAGAAAGGGATGAGCGACACGAAAGGCCTGTTGTATTTCCGGCCACTGAATAGCGGTATTCAGGGGTTGCAGGCTGTCCACAAGATGGGAACTCACGGATTGTGGCAACGGACAGGACTTGTGTTGAGCAGTGCGTACCACGGCGTCGAAAAGCTGGGTGATACCTTGCCCCATATTGCCCGTTACCGGCACCACACTAATGCCCAGCATTGCCTGCAGGCGCTTGATATCAATGTGCATGCCTTTGTCCCGCACCTGATCCATCATATTCAGCGCGATTACCATGGGGCGCCCCAATTGGGAAAGCTCCAGGGTCAGCTCCAGGTGGCTGTGCAGCGATGTCGCATCGATCACCTGTACGATCACATCGGGCGCACCAAAAGGGGCCGGGGAGTGGGCGGGGTCATGGGCGGAAATCAACGGGAGTTGATTGCCCCACAGCAGGTATTTCAAGGTGCTCAAGGCGTCGGCCGGCAAGTGATGGGTGCCGGGTAAAGCGGGCAGGGCGATCAAATCCGCCTCGTGCACCCCGAACTGCACACGGCAGGCCTGGAATGGCGCATGGGTGCCCCCCAGGTCACCGGTATCCACATGAGTGGCGGCGACGGCATCGAACAGGGTGCGGGTGCCACTGTTGGGCATGCCCAACAGGGCGACGCGCAGCCGGCGCTCACCCTTGAACGGCCACGATGGAAAAGCAACGGAAACGGGCTTGGGTTTGACCGGCATTGAAATGAAACTATCGGTTAATCGGGGTTGTGGCTGGAAAGACGGGTCATGGGGCTGATTATCACAGCTTGACGATGTTAAGTACAGAAACCATAACGGTTTTGACCCTGTGAAGCGTGTCAGGAAAGCTCAATCGTTTGATTTATCTGCTATTCAGTATCGGACGTTAGTGCAGTGGGCAATCGGAGTTTGTGTGGCCACTGGTGGCTCAAAGTGGCAGGCAGAATCATTAGCAATGCCACCCCGCGGTCAACCCGGCCTCCCACAGGTTTCGATCGGAGCATCGCCCGACCCGCCCACCGAGTCTCAATCCCGGTGGGCGGGCGGGTTTCGCGTCAGGATTGTTTCTTCAATTCTTCATGCCAGCCCCGGTCGATGCCGAATTCAAAGGTATGAATTACAAAACCTTCGGGGAAGGCCTTCTGTAACCGTGCCAGGAACGCCTGATAGACTTCCACTTTCTGCTGCTGCACATCATAGTCCCGCGTGTCGGGGTCGATACCCGGAACCTCGATTTCCATTTTGAACTCGATTTCCGGAGCGAGCTGGAGACGAATTTTTTTCATAAGCCCTTCCTTTTTTATATCGATAGTTTACAACAAGGGTATCATCAATAACGCGACGATGTTAATGATCTTGATCAGGGGATTGATCGCGGGTCCCGCGGTATCCTTGTAGGGATCGCCGACGGTATCACCGGTGACCGACGCTTTATGAGCTTCCGAACCCTTGCCGCCGTAGTTGTTATCTTCGATATACTTCTTGGCATTATCCCAGGCGCCGCCCCCGGTGGTCATGGAAATCGCCACGAACAGGCCGGTTACGATGGAACCCAGCAACACGCCACCCAATGCCTCTGGCCCGAGGATCACCCCGACCAGTACCGGGACGAACACCGGCAATAAGGAGGGTATGATCATCTCACGAATTGCGGCGCGGGTAAGTATGTCCACGGCGCGTGAATAGTCCGGCTTGGCAGTGCGCTCCATGATGCCTGCGATCTCCTTGAACTGCCTGCGCACCTCTCGCACTACCGAGCCGGAAGCCCGTCCCACAGCCTCCATGGCCATGGCTCCGAACAGATAAGGGATCAATCCGCCAATGAACAGGCCGATGATCACCCGATGATCGGATAAATCGAATTTCGTCGTGATTCCGGTGTGTACGGCCAAATCCCGGGTATAGTCCGCGAACAGCACCAATGCGGCCAAGCCCGCCGAACCGATGGCGTAACCTTTGGTCACCGCCTTGGTGGTGTTACCTACCGCGTCCAGGGCATCGGTGACTTTGCGGATCTCGTTAGGTAATTCGGCCATTTCCGCGATACCACCGGCGTTATCGGTAATCGGGCCATAGGCGTCGGTCGCCACCACGATACCGGTCATGGATAACATGGCGGTGGCGGCAATGGCGATACCGTATAGATCCGCCAATTCAAAGGCACCCCAAATTCCCAAACAGATAACCAGCAACGGTCCGGCGGTGGACTTCATGGATAGCGCCAGGCCGGCGATCATGTTGGTAGCATGTCCCGTGGTGGAAGCGGCCGCCACGGCGCGCACCGGCGCATAATTAGTGGCGGTGTAGTAATCGGTAATGACCACGATGGCGCCGGTCACGAACAGACCCACCAGGGTGGCCCCATAAAGGTGAATAGCCGATACCTCGGGTATGTCCCCCATCATCCACATCGTGATCGGGTAAAACGCAATGGCTGCCAGGCCGCCGGCGACGATAAGGCCCCGGTACAGGGCTTTCATCACCTTGCCGTCCGTGCCGATGCCAACGAAGAACGTGCCAATTATGGAAGTGATTATGGAAATCCCACCCAATACCAGCGGGTAAAGTACCGCGCGTTCGGGGAAGTTCGCCAGTACCAACACACCGAGCATCATGGTAGCAATGATCGTCACGGCATAGGTTTCGAACAGGTCGGCGGCCATGCCCGCGCAATCACCGACATTGTCGCCCACGTTATCAGCGATAACCGCCGGATTCCGGGGATCGTCCTCGGGAATGCCGGCTTCCACCTTACCCACCAGGTCGGCGCCAACATCGGCGCCCTTGGTGAAAATACCGCCACCCAAACGCGCAAATATTGATATCAGCGAGCCTCCAAAAGCAAAACCCACCAACGGTGCCAGACTGACATTACTCCCATCCGGGGTCAGCATGGCCAGCACCGAGTAGTAACCCGCAACGCCCAGCAATCCCAGTCCCACCACCAGCATTCCGGTGACCGCGCCACCACGAAACGCAACTTCATGGGCCGCCTTTAACCCGGATTTTGCGGCTTCCGTGGTACGTACATTAGCGCGTACCGACACGAACATACCGATAAAACCCGCCATGCCGGAGAGAACCGCGCCCAGGGCAAAACCCAGCGCCGTGAGGTGGCCGAGAACAATAAACAATAAGATAAATATCAAGACGCCGACGATGGCGATGGTGGCATATTGCCGCCGGAGATAAGCGGACGCGCCAATTTGTATGGCTTGGGCGATTGCGCGCATTGCATCATTACCGTCCGGTTTGGCGATTATCCAAAGAACGGAAACACCACCGTAAGCCAACGCAATGAGTGCGCAAGATAAAACGAGAATCATCCCCATTAACATCACTTGTACCTCACTTTTATTATTAACTGATTCTTTGTGCCGCTTACACTATCACGCCGTTATGAGATATGTGCATTTAAATTTTCTGAAGCAGTCTAGCACCCCATATTTGGCAGTGCAGTAATACACTAAGCAGAATATTTTAATGTATGACGTAGTCCATAAGCGGTATTTAAGCCGGTATCGGAGGTACTAATTCGTTCAAGTTATTGTGGCGCTAATACCGTTCATTGCGCCGGCTTATTATCTAACGAAAATCTCGGCATCCACCATATTCAATGTGGTACCTCTGACACTATGAAGTCTCTGGCTTTCCAACCGTTATTGGCTTTCACATTGGAGTTCGGTGCGAATTGGCGTCTACGCTACTGGCCGGGGGAGATCATATCGTGCACCTGGAAACTCATGATCGCCAGAAAAACCAGTAACCCCAGGTACCAGATCGCATAGACGATCCGATGATTAAGCGACGCCTCATAGTACGGTTTCTTCACGTCATGACGGGAACGCCATAATGCCAGTAATTGCGGCGCGGCGAGTATCGCCACCAGGACCAGAATAGGGCTGGGATGGAGGACAAATATCCCGATCAGCACGGGCGCACCCACCAGCCATAGTTTCGGAGAAATAATTGCCGTGATACGGCCGCCATCCAGGGGCGATATCGGAATGAGGTTGAACAGATTGATAAAAAAACCGGCGTAGGCCAAGGCCAGCATCAGAGTGCTGTCGAGATGACGTCCGAGCAAATAGCAACCGATGGCGCCGATGGTGCCAAAGACCGGACCCGCCAAACCAACATAGGCCTCTGTTTCCACATTGTGGGGTAATTCTTTCAGTTGAATCCAAGCGCCGACAAATGGAATGAACATGGGCAAACCCACATTCAGTCCCCGTTGCCGAGCGGCGAGGTAGTGACCCATTTCATGGACAAAGATGAGACCCACGAAACCTGCGGCATACCGCCACCCGAACAACAGGGCGTAGGTGAATACCGATAACAGCATCGTGCCCCCGGAAGTAAATATCTTTCCGAGTTTCAGGCCGCTGAATAACAGCAAAAGAAATTTCATTGAATGGGTTCCCGGTCAGATCATTCCGGGGTGGTGGAACCTTTGCGTTTAAAAAACTTGGCGAACAAGCCACCAATGGCCAGCAGGGCAATGATGATGAATTTTTTGCCGGCCAGCAAGAGTACGCCAAGTTTGGCGAACAATCCGGCTTTGGCCGCCACTGCGCCTCCGACCAGAGCCGCCAATCCATAGGTGGCCAATTTATCAGTATCAGGATTGAAATCCGTATAACGGCTACCATCGCTAAAGTTGGTGAAGGCGATGACGGTCGGCATATGTTCCTTGATTTGCGCCAGTTGGGACATACCGGCCACGGCATTGAGCACCAGGACCCCATCACGGCCCAGTACTCGTACATTGTAATTCAGGGTATTTTCCGGTGCCCCGTCAAATTGCAGTTCCTTCGCCCAATACATTTTGCGCGTATCCTTGTCGTACTGCGGAGGTTCCGCCCAACCCACGAGATTTAACGCGCCATATCCGGCTTGGACCCGTTCCGCGTTTTCTTCGTCTATTCTATGTTGCATATCCTTCAGCAGATCTGCGTAGTCAATTGCATCCGCGTCTTGATCGGATACATGGCCGTCTTCATCATAGGAAATCACCACCCCCCAGCCTTGATCGTCCAGCGGCCCCAGTTCCGCGGGGAACAGCATGCCAAGGGTACCGTCGCCGGACGGGTTGCCCCAGGCCATTACCAGTACCCGCTCGGTGTCCTGTGGATCGAGATAGCGAAACGAAGACGGTATTTGCAGGGTCGCCTTGCCGCCGGGCAAGGTGACGGTGTCTTGCTGAAACTTGAGTGACGCCATGAATTCTTCGGGCGACATTTGTGGTTCTGATTCCGCGGCGTGGCTCAAAACGGTCATGGTCAGCAATAGGATTGCAGTTGCTGCACGTGGTTTCATCGGAAGGCCCCCTCTTGATTGTTATATTTGTACAGTCTATCCGGGCAGCACGGGTTACCTACCAAACCACTCCGGCATTCAACTTGGCGGCATCACGGATAACGCCGACATTGGCGTGTACGACGTTATCGCATATTTAGTCAATTCGGTACAGTGCCAATGCTAATGTCTATGCGCGGGATGACAAATCCGGCACCTATGACACGTTTAAACATTTGGTGTTAAGCAAGGAAACGCCGCTGCTGAAATCCGCGCGTCGCTACGAATCCAATGCCAGGCTTTCCGATGACGTCGCTAAGGACCCCAATGGAATCGGGTTTGTGGGGCTGGCGTACGTGCGGCAGTCGCGCGCGCTCGCCATCACCGATGAAAATGCCGCAGCTTTATCTCCCAGCGAATTCAATGTCGCCACCGAAGACTATGCATTGTCGCGCCGCTTGTATTTATATGTGCCAATAGTACAGCGGCATCCTCTGGCCAAGGAATTTGCGGATTATACCAAGTCCGAGAATGGACAGAAAATCGCCGCACAGGTGGGTTTTGTGTCCCAGGCAGTCATCGCTTTTGACAAACAACCCTATGACGGAGCGCCGGACGAATATCGGCAGTTGGTCAATGGTGCCAAGCGTTTGTCGTTGAATATTCGTTTCGACCCGGGGCAGCGGAGTATGGATAACAAAGCCTTGCACGACGTCGATAGATTGATCAGCTATATGCACAAGCCGGAGAATAATGGCAAACGACTCATGTTATTCGGATTCACCGATAGTAACGAGTCGATTCCCTACGTCAGCCTTAGTCTGTCCATTGAGCGTGCTGATGCCGTGGCCGATAAAATGTTGAGCTATAAAATGGTACCGGATCGGGTGCGGGGGTATGGACAGGACATGCCGATTTCAAGCAATCAAACCGAACTGGGCCGTATTCGAAACCGGCGCGTCGAAGTCTGGATACATGACTCCGGGCGAAAGTGACTTGACGCCGGCGGTGCCTTTGCAGGTGCCGTGCACCAGATCCAGATGCGGTACGTCCCACCGGCATTGGATGTTGACGCCGTCATACTCCAGGGTTCCCGTGCATGGCCAATTACCATGAAAAACTACGCGTGAGTTAACACCTGCCCCTGCCCGGGATGACTACACTATTAATAATGCGGTAATACTATTGTGTGGTGGCTGCTAGACCCCGATGTTCTGTGCTCCAGCGGCTATGACCATACATCATACGGAATTGTTGGGGGAATATTGTACTAATTCTCGGCATGGCTGCAGAAATACGCCGCCACGCACTCGCCGTAATGGGTGCTAATAAGGTGATGCACAAGGAAAAGATCCCTATTTATGTTGGGATCGCTTGGGTACAGAGCCTGCCATGCCTCAATTCTTTAAACTTTTTAGTAAAACCGTCGATATGGGTGCAGACGCCTCAGATCATGATGGGAAATCTTATGTCACTAAAAAATGTGCAGGAAACAATCAAACAGTCACCCATGTCTGAAGGCTGGTCGGAAAGTGATATCAAGGCACTGGCGGAGATTGCCGAAGTTAGAATCCTTGAAAATGGTGATTATCTCGCGATCGAGGGTGATCAGGATGGTTATTTGTACATTATCATGTCCGGAAGCTTGACGATATTGAAGAAAATGCCGGGCGGTGGCCAGGAAATCTTGTGTCGACTGGAACGCTATGAACTTGCGGGTATTTCGGCATTTGTCGACCATCAGAAACGCCTGGCGGACATGCAGGCGTTTGGAAAAACAGAAGTTATTGCGATCTCGCGCGAGAAGTTTCAACAATTGATCACCACCCAGCCTCATGTGGTGTATAAAGTCATGTGTTCTTTGGTGCGTGACAGTCTGGAAATCGTAAAACGGCTTGACGACAATATTGTAGAGTTGAACGACTACTTCAAAAAAGTCAATCGTCATTATTGAATCTTGTGCATGGTATTGTCATGCAATCATCTGCACTCCTCGGTTAAGCGCATACTCCCCGCTCTGGGCGACATAAAACGGTTGGATGGCAATTTTTCTCAAGCCGATCTGAATTCACACGCCCGGTCGCAGCCAAGACAGTCGGATAGCATGTGCGCAATCAGCAATGTATCCGCCGGTGAAGCTGGCAAAACCCTTAAACACGCACTATAGTCATAAGGTATGGGTGGCTAGTCCGCCAATATAATTAATGTAATTAACCTACAGAGATACCTTATGAAACTTGCTACTAAATTGACTTTTAGCGTTATACTTTTTTTATTGTCAGGTTATGCGGGTGCATCCAAGGTGCCCTGTGGCGAACCCAAGCAACCGTTAAAACCCTATGGACAGCATACACTCATGGTATGGCAGGATTGTTCTGATCTGACATGGCATGTAAGGGCGTACCACGGGAAACTTAAAGGCACCATCTACCTGTCGGATTTGGCGGTGATGTATAAGGATGAAGTATCCACGTCGAAAAACAGTAAATTGAAACTGAATAATGGCGAGATGAAGGCGACCATAGATTTCAATATCGTGGTGCCCGAGTTGAATGGCAGTAAAGAGTTCAGTTTTGCGGTGCCTTTGTACGCGCGCATGGTCATGGTTATGCAGCCGGGTTCAAAAGCTTCGGTGCGCTATGGCGATATGATCGATACCTCAGGTATCACGAATCTGATCAATCCGACCGATGTGGAAATGCATCTGACTGAAATCAAGACGGAGTAAATTCACAGTCGGTAGCTGTTAGCCGCTGTCGACAGATGTGCCAACAGTCTGTCGACAGGGGTAGGGGTGGATAAGAATCACTTGAACCCTGAATACCGTGAGTTGCAACCGGTCAAGTGAGCGCTGATATGATCCGAGGCGCTGGTATGCCTCTTGATTGGTGAATGTGGAGGTCTCCGCACCGTCCCCAATATTGTCAAAGACTCCGGCATTGCCCATTGACCGAGTGTTTTCGTGCCGGTCCCTTCCTGATAAGTACATCTACGAATTCTAATAGACAGCCATGGGCGTACTCTTACAGGAGAGCATCAAGACGTCAGTGTGAAGAGTAGATTGACGAGCGACGATGCGGTTTACGAGAGAAATCTCAGGAGGTTGTCATGGGCAAATCTGCAAAAATTCATGACATCACCAAAATCCAGGAGCGTAAGGCGCCGAAGGTGATGCATGAGAAATTCTTGTCGCCTTTCGATGAAATGTCACAATTGATGGACCGTATGTTTTTCCGCAATTGGCTGTGGCCCGGTATGTTAAACAGGCCATTATTCCAGCCCGCAGACTGGCAGATGGAGGATCGGATGCCAGCAGTGGATATCGTGGACCACGATGATGAGTTGCTGATCAGGGCGGAACTACCTGGCGTTCAGAAGGATCAGTTGGATGTTTCTTTGCAGGAAGATCTGTTGACGATTAAAACCAGCACCAAGGAAGAAAAAACCGAGGAAAAATCACACTACTATCGTTCGGAAATTACCAGTGGGACATTTTCCAGAACGTTGTCTCTGCCTTGCGCGGTTGATATCGCAAAAGTGAAATCCAGCTTCAAAGACGGAGTTCTGGAGTTGGTGCTCCCGAAACTCGTAAAGGCGCAGAAGCACACCATTAAAGTTGAATAGGCTGGACCAGCCGAGATCGTTCCAGCGATCGATGGAAAATTACATCGACCGCTGGGGCGGGGTTGCGCGTTAAGGCGACGGTCCGAGGCTCGCAGGTTGGCCGGAATCGGGTGGACAGCCTTCGACACGCAGCCGCGATTGTTGTTGCGGTAGGTCCTGTGGTGTGTCAGCGCTAACCAACTACGTCAAATTATTTTCTGATGATCAACGCTATCGGATGCTCTCTGCAATACGGTGAACGCAGCGACGCCGGCTGATTTGCCGTTGCCGGTTAGAGTGCATTGGGTCGCTATCAAAATTTACGTTACCGTACCATTTCGTCACGTCCTCATTTATTCACAATCATCGGTCAACAGCTTCCCGCATTCTTCAGCGATTGCGATGTGTTGCAGCCGACAAAATCCGGGAAGTTATCGGTCACTCGCGAATGATAACGTACTTGTGAGTGAAGTGCGCTGATAAGATTTGATCTTATAATTTATCGGTCTGGCAATATGACCGAAAATTATATATGTCAGTACACCATATTAAAAATTCATTAATGGATTTTCCGCACTCTTGCCTGCGCACCGATTTGTATTTATAAGTGTTGCGTGGCGGCAGTTTTGTCCGCGGCATTTGCCGCCACTATGTATCATTCAGCACACGCTGGGTAATGCGGATCAACAACGCTTATCTGTATCTGTATCTGTATCTGTAATCACAATTGATCGGTATCCGCATTGTGCCTTTTAACGGCACCTGTTTGCTATGGATCAATCTATATTTCAATAACTATTCCGCGTCACGAACCTTATTCAGGAGGGTTGCATGTTTAACAGATCAAAATGGATTATCAGCGGTATTGCGGCACTATTATTCTTCAGCATCGCGACATCAGCGCAGGCCGGTGGTGCATTGCGAGAATATTATATCGCGGCCGAGGATGTGTTATGGGACTATGCGCCCAGCGGTCAAAATCTTGTGCACTGCATGAACCAACCGGCACCGTGTAATATACCGCAGCCCTGGACCAACAGTCATGTGTTCGATAAAATACGTTATATCGAATACACGGACGCGACATTTACGGTGACCAAACCCCAACCCGTTTGGCTGGGTATCCTGGGGCCTATTATACGCGCGGAGGTGGGTGACAAAGTGCTGGTGCATTTTTGCAATCGCTCCAATAAAGGCGCCTTTGGTATGCATCCGCATGGCTTACGCTACTCCAAAGATGACGAGGGCGCGCATTATACCGGGGTGAATGCGGGTACTCCGGCCGGCGCCGGCGCCGATATTCAACCGGGTGCTTGCTATGATTATAATTGGGTGGCCGACGGCGACAGTGGCCCCGCGGTAGGTGATGCCAGCTCTAAAGTCTGGTGGTATCACTCCCATGTGGATGAGCCGGCTGAAACCAACGCCGGACTGCTGGGTCCGATTATCGTCACCAAACAAGGCAAGGCTAAAGCAGATGGCAGCCCGAAGGATGTAGCCCAGGAATTCGTGGTCGCATTTTTTGTGTTCGATGAACTGGAGGGGGAAGAGGCGGGGCTGATGCATTCCATGAACGGCTACATCTACGGTAACCTCAAGGGGCTGATCGCAAAAAATCAAACGGCGGTACGCTGGCATCTTCTGGGCATGGGTAATGAAGTTGATCTGCATACGCCCCATTGGCACGGTAAAACCGTGACCGTTGGCTCAGAAGCCGCGACGGTACGTACCGACGTCGTGAACCTGTTACCTGCATCCATGGTGTCAGCCACGATGATCGCTGATAATCCCGGGGAATGGATATTCCATTGTCATGTCGCCGATCATATCGCGGCCGGTATGACCACAACCTATCAGATCACACCATAAACGCTCTTTGCAGAGTAATATCCGAAGGGTGCGTACACGCACCCTTTTTTATTGGGGGTGCGTGTACGCAGGTTCAAAATGCATTGGGTTCAGACGGCGGGGTTGGCTGCAGGCGACATGGTTTTGGCGACTTTTTCCGGCGACAGCCGGGGGAAGTCTTTCTGACTGGCGGCGCTGGTGGCCGTATCGGACGTATCCAGAGCCTGTTGCAGAAATTCGCGTACATAGACGGTCTTCTCCAACTCCTTTTGGAATCTTAATTTTTCGTGTTGTAATGCGTCGACCTTCTTGATCAGGCTTTCAATCATTTCATCCTGACGTGCAGTTTCCGTGTTAATCGCGGCTTCTTTCAGTCTCGCATCGTCAATGATATCGACAATATTGATATCCACGGATTCGAGCGTTTTTTTCATGATACCCGCGATAACCCGGGCGCTGACATTATGGTCTTTGAGCGAATGCACCAGCTTTGCCGCCTGATCTATGGTGTAGCGCACCGGTCTTGGGCGGGAGAAATTCAAACTAACCTCGATCTTGTTCTCCATGGGCGCATCATCGTCGACCATTTCAAAATCTGATGGCAGGGTGTTGTATTTTTTTTTGAAAACGCTCATTTTCTGTCCCTCATTGTTGAAAAAATAGACTGGTTACCTTGTGGCACACATTTTTCTTGTCTTTTGCAGTACGAGCCCGTGCTTGAACTTGCCTTGATGGACAACAAGAGTAAACAACCTATAACCCTTTCCGGTAGGCTTGGCATACAATGCCTTAAAAGAACAATTATTAACAACCTCTTAAAATCAATGATAAGGGTACTTTCAGTTTATTTTCATGCAGGCTTAAGATTCATCGAATGAATTCCCTGGCTCAAGCTCACATTATCGGGCCATAAATATCAGTTGGAGCTGTCGCTTCGATTGAAGCAAAAAAGTTAATGGAAATTTCCGGGAACATGTCCGTTTAAGATAATTAGGTGGCGCTGAAAATTGGAAATGATTCATCTTGCTCAACGCCGGTCAGGGCCGAGTATCAGTTGGGTGCATGTAAAAATTGCATGGATGTTAGGGCAACATGGTGCAATAAATTTATTGGTTCGCGCTATACTCGCACACTAAGGATAACGGACAGGTTTTCTGGACCGCATGTGTCTGCGTGATGACCAGGCACGGGCTCAAGGTACCACCCGATACCGTGTTGCAACCCGTGTTACCGGCGTTATCGTCCAGGGGCTGCCGATTACGGATATATATCCAGAATCGGGAACCGGAACCCGACTCGGATGTGACTGACATCATGGGTGAAATTCAGTCATTTAAATCAGTGAAAATACGGATATATACGTAAAGGATCGGGGCTAGACTTGATACTACCGGTAACAGGGGTCGGTTTATGGCGCTTACTGACTGAAACCAGGACAAGCAGAGATTATGTGCCTCGGTATACCTATGCAAATCACCGACATTAATGGCTACAACGCCCGTTGTGAAGCCAAAGGGGTGCGTCGGGAGGTAAACCTGTTTTTAATGCAGGATGCCGCCCTGGCACCGGGCGATTTCGTACTGGTGCATGTGGGCTATGCCATTCAAAAAATCTCTGAAGTCGAAGCCCGCTCCAGTTGGGAACTGTTTGATGAGGTACTGCGCGTGCAGGAGCAGGGCGGCTATGCATGAGTTGTCTTTGTGCCAGGGCCTGATTACCCAGGTACAGGAGATCGCCGCGCAGCACCAGGCTCGCGCCGTTGACTGTATCCACCTTCAAATAGGCCCATTGTCCGGCGTGGTACCGGAATTGCTGCAATCGGCATTCAGTGTAGCCCGCCTTCATAGCATCGCCGAAGATGCCAGTTTAATCATCGACACCTGTCCGGTGCGTGTGCAGTGCCGCCAGTGTGGCGCTCAGACCGACACCACGCCAAATCATTTGGTGTGTGGTAGCTGCGGAGACTGGCGCACGCAATTATTGAGCGGTGACGAACTTCTGTTGCTACGAGTGGTTCTCAATACGGAACAATAACGGAGGCGAGCCATGTGTGACACTTGCGGATGCAATATAACACCCGGCAACCGGCATTTGCTGGACGCTCCCGCCCACGGCACCGCGATCGACGTACTACAGGGATTGTTGTCCGCAAATGACAGAGCCGCCGAGCATAATCGGACGCACCTTAATCAGCACCGGGTTTTGGCCATCAATCTCATGTCCGCACCGGGCGCCGGTAAGACGTCCTTATTGGAAGCCACCATTGATCTATTGCAGGCGGAGTTCCGGATCGGCGTCATCGAAGGTGATCTGGAAACGGAAAACGATGCCCGGCGCATACGCGCCAAGGGAGTTCCCGCGATTCAAATCAGTACCGGCAGCGCCTGTCATCTGGATGCGCATATGGTGCACCATGCCCTGCATCAGCTGCCACTGGCGAAGCTGGATGTCGTATTTATCGAAAATGTAGGTAATCTGGTATGTCCCGCCAGTTTTGATCTGGGACACCACCGTAATGTCACGCTGTTATCGGTAACCGAGGGCGACGACAAACCGGCCAAATATCCGGTCATGTTTCGCGGTACCGATATGCTTCTGATCTCTAAAATCGACCTATTGCCGGTATTCGACGATTTCAATCCGCAGCAAGTACAGCAGCATATGCGCCATTTGGCCAATAACGCGCCAATCATGCAAATCGCGGTGCGTCATGGTGCGCAAATCGATCCTTGGCTTCATTGGTTGCGCGAGGAATATCGTCAGTTCCAGGAAGGCCTTATTCACGGAAACAGTCCTCGCCCCAGGATGCAAAACACAGCCGCCACCTCGCCCGCGGAGGCGACGCCGCGCTATCGGCAGGTATCCACGCACACGGCGTTATTGCCACCATGAGCCACGATGCCGCCTATTGGCTGCGACAAATTCGATCGCTGCACCTGACACAGCGCACGCGGATCATGAATGTCTGCGGAGGTCATGAGCGTTCCATCACCATGGCCGGGTTACGAAGTGTATTGCCATCGACTATCGAATTGATTCCCGGCCCCGGCTGCCCGGTTTGTGTGTGCCCGGAAGAAGATGTTTACCAGGCCATCCAGTTGGCATTGCAGGAGAACATTATTCTGGTGGCGTTCGGTGATATGTTGCGCGTACCGGTTAACGTGCCCAAGGGTGAGGCACATACCCTGGAACAGGCGCGGGCCGCCGGCGCTGATATTCGCCCCATTGCGTCACCGCAGGAAGCCATTGCTTTGGCGCATGCGGTTCCAGACAAGCACGTGGTATTTTTTGCCGCCGGTTTCGAAACCACCATGGCGCCGGTTGCGGCCATGGTGGCCGCCGGCATGCCTGAGAATCTCAGTCTGCTGCTGTCGGGTCGTTTGACCTGGCCGGCGGTCGCTATGTTATTGGCGAGCGATACACCGGGTTTTCACGGTTTGGTGGCGCCGGGGCACGTATCCACGGTAATGGGCGCGCAAGAATGGGAATTCGTGCCGCAACATTATCACATTCCAACCGCGGTGGCTGGGTTCACGGCCGAGAGCCTGTTGGCGGCTTTCTATTCAATATTAAGACAACTCGAATCCGGTAAAGTGTTTCTCGACAATTGTTATGGCACCGTGGTCAGCAACACGGGAAATCATCGGGCCCAGGAGATTTTGCAGGATGTTTTTAGTGTCACTGACGCTAACTGGCGTGGCGTAGGTATTATTCCGGCCTCCGGATTCACGTTACAAGCCGCCTACCGTGCCCATGATGCCCGCGTGCTGTTCGCGCATACCGTGGACCATACACAACGCAAACGCGCAGGCGCTATGCCGCCGGGATGCGATTGCGCGCGTGTGGTACTGGGGCGCATTTATCCGAACGCATGTCGACTTTATGGGCGTGCATGCACGCCCCGCAACCCGGTCGGACCGTGCATGGTATCCGAAGAAGGCGCCTGTCGAATCTGGTGGAGCGGAGGGCTGCGGGCACCAACTGCACCCACGGTGTCCGCATGATTGAACATCAGGATTCAGGGGCCCATTATGCGCGTTACCTGTTGCTCAGCGGTCACGTGCAAGGCGTTGGTTTCCGGCCTTTTGTTTATCGCCTGGCAAGCGAGTTCGGCATCACCGGCTGGGTGGAAAATCGCATTGGCCAGGTAGCCATACATGCGGAGGGTAGGGCGCGCGATGTGCAACAATTTGAGCAGAATCTGACGGCTCGTGCACCGATGAACGCGGCACCAATTCTTAAAGAGGCCCGGAATACCGCGACCCGTGCTTATCCTCAATTCGTAATTCGTGCCAGCAGCAGCGCTTCGGAGTGTGATATTCGCATCATTCCCGACTTGCCGGTATGCGCCAGCTGCCGCACCGAGTTGTTTACCGCCTTGGATCGTCGTTTTCACTATCCTTTCATTAATTGCACAAATTGCGGTCCGCGCTATACCCTAATCGAACAGCTGCCGTATGATCGCGCCAACACCACCATGAAGGCATTTCCCCTGTGTGAAGCCTGCGCGGCCGAATACAGCGATCCCGAGGACCGGCGTTTTCATGCGGAACCCACCGCTTGCCCGGTGTGCGGGCCGGCCTTGGAATATCAGGATAAATTTTTCCACCAGCATGAGAGCGGCGCGGCGTTGGCGGCGTGCGTACAGGCGTTACGGGAAGGCGCTATTGTCGCGGTCAAAGGGTTGGGGGGTTACCATTTGATGTGCGATGCCCGTAATGACCAGGCTGTTGAACGATTACGCGTGCGCAAACCACGGCCCCACAAACCCCTGGCGGTAATGCTGGCACCAATGCAGGTGCCGGACTATGTGGCGCCGAACCAAGAACAACTGAGGTTTTTGCACGGCCCCGTGCATCCTATCGTACTGATAAAAAAAAGAAAACCCGATCCGCTGTCGGCGCTTATCGCGCCGGGACTGCGGGAAGTCGGCGTAATGCTGCCCTATAGCCCGTTACATGTCCTGTTATTACACCATTTTCCGGGGCCACTGGTGGCGACGTCCGCCAATATCAGCGGCGAGCCGGTGCTCACCGACAATTTGAGCGTGCATCAACGTCTGGACCATGTGTTCGACGCGTGCCTGCATCATAACCGGGCCATCGTGCGCCCTGCCGATGATGCGGTATATCGAGATATCGCCGGAAAAGTCCGGCCATTGCGCTTGGGGCGTGGTAACAGCCCCCTGGAAATCGACTTACCGTTTACCGTGGCGTCGCCAACTTTAGCCACCGGCGGTCACATGAAAAACACCGTGGCCCTGGCCTGGGATCGGCGTATCGTGGTGTCACCGCATATCGGGGATCTGGATGCGCCGCGCAGCCGCAATGTATTCGCACAAGTCGTTGAGGATTTGCAACACTTGTATCAGGTAACGGCGGAGCGTGTGGTATGCGACGCCCATCCGGACTATGGCAGCAGCCGTTGGGCGCGTAACACCGGCTTGCCGCTAAGCCTGGTATTGCATCATCACGCCCACGCCAGCGCCGTTGCGGGGGAATATCCCCAGGAACAGCGTTGGCTGGTATTTACCTGGGATGGCACCGGTATGGGTGCGGATCAGACCTTATGGGGCGGAGAAGCGTTGTTGGGCGAAGCCGGACACTGGCAACGCGCAGCGAGCATGCGGCCGTTTCGCTTGCCGGGCGGCGATCGGGCCGGTCGCGAACCATGGCGCAGTGCCGCCGCCCTGTGTTGGGAGACCCGCGTTTCTTGGCAAGCACCCATCGCCAGTGCCGAGTTGGTGCGCCAAGCCTGGGAAAAGCATCTCAACTGCGCCCAAAGCTCCGCGGTAGGCCGTTTGTTCGATGCCGCGGCAGCATTGATCATGCAACGACACCAGAGCAGTTTTGAGGGCCAGGGGCCGATGGAGCTGGAAGCCTTGGCCGCAGAGGGCGATGCGGAATTCATAGCATTGCCTTTAACCCGTAATCAGCAGGGGACCTGGATTACCGATTGGCAACCCTTGTTGCCGGTGTTAACCGACACCCGTTTGCCACCGACGCTGCGGGCGCGTTGTTTTCATGAGACACTGGCGCATGCCCTGCTGCAACAGGCCCTGATGCTAAAAAAATTCGCCGGGGAATTTGCGGTGGGGCTGACCGGTGGCGTATTTCAAAATCGTTTGCTTGCCGGGCGTGTCATGGATTTGTTGCAGGGTGCCGGGCTGCGGTGTTATCTGCCGGAACGTCTGCCGGTAAACGACGGCGGTCTGGCGTTCGGACAGATCGTGCACAGTCATTTTGCAGCCGCCACGACTCGCGATCAAAGCCTCCGATAGGGGGCGAGACTGTGTAATAACCTCCGTGGGTACGCATCAGGGGCAAGCAATGCAGAGTGCGTATGACGCACCGGTATTGTAGTCTTCGTTGTCGCTTCCAAAAACCGGTGCGTTATAACCACCCCGCACGCAGTGCCGCTGTGTTACGCGCCGCGTACCTAGGGCGCCGGTGGTGAATATCCTCGCAGTTTCATGCCCTGCAACGCATTCGCTTCGTGACAGGCGACGCACGACAAACGTTGTTTGTGGCTGGCATGCAGGAACACAAAGTAGCTGTTTTTGGCACGCGCCCCAATGCCGGGAACATGACATACAAAACATTTTTTCAGGACGGGTTCCGATACCGCCGGGTGATTGTCCGCCAACGCCAGACTGAAGTCCGCATGACAACCGTTACAAACAACCGGCGCGTCGTCACCGGCAGCTTGAGCCTCGGGCAGTTGTGTCATTGGAGGCAGGTTGTGAGCCAGGCCGATATGGCAGTCGATGCAAACACGTGCCGTGCGCCGCGCCCGGGCATGGGCCTTGCGGGCATGTTGGCTTTGCTCAGCCTGGTTCATGCGCTGCGCATCATGGCAGGCGCGACAGGGTGCTGCGTCGTTTTGCGCCAATTCCTTCCACACCGATGCCGCCAGCGTCGAGCGCTTGTCTTCAAATTTCTGCACACTATTAATGGTACCACGCAGGTGATACCAGACTTCCGCCAGTCGCAGAGTCTTGACGATCAGTTTTTCGGGATAGTGATGGGGCAAGTGACAATCGGCACACGCGGCGTTGACGCCGCTGCTGTTGGTGTAGTGACTCGATTTCGTATATTCATCGTAAACGGTTTGCATTTCGTGGCAATTCAGGCAGAAAGCGTTGCTGCCGGTGGCCTCCACGGTTACCAGGGTAAACACCGTGCCGGTGACTCCGACCACCAGGCCGAGGATGATGAGGGTCAGGATCGAGAAGCGGGAGCTCGGCGACATTAACCAGCGCAGCATATTCCACCTGTCTAGGTTTGTATATGGTTAGGTGACGGACTAGGTCTGCCCCAGCCATAGCGCCAGCCAAAGGCCGTTGACCACGTGGATGGCTATGGTAATGCGGATGGCATTGCGCATGCCAAATTTGTCTTCGGGCCAACGTCGCACGGCAGGCGCTGAGATAAATGCAGGCAGTAGCATCACCAGCGGCACCACAATCGTCCACGTGGGAACATAGCCAAATAGCGCGAGCATGCTGACGGCGATAAAAGCGACGATGTTCGCCGCTAAATAGATCGACACTGCGCGCGCTACGCCGAGGCGCACCGCGAGGGTACGTTTACCTACGCTGGCGTCGGCCTGAGTATCGGGAATGTCGTTGACCAGCAATATGTTCATCACCCAAAGACTGACAGGCACGGCGAGCAACAGCGAAACCCAGGTGAAGTTCCCCGTTTGCAGCCAGGCGGCGCCGGTGACCGGCAACACTCCTACCCCCAGAGCCACTGCGGTCTCACCCATGCCACGGCTGCCGAGTTGCAGCGGCGGCAGGGAATAGCCGACGCCTAGAAAGATGCCAGCGAAACCCAGGAACAGCACTTCCCACCCCTTGTACCAGGTTAACAGAACACCGGTCGTTAACGCTCCCAGCAGCAGTAATACTCCCCAGGTACGCATCTGATCACGGTCCAGGATGCCGTCTTGAATGCTGCGTGAACCACCGGTAAAAGGCGCAACACGATCGGTGTTTACCCGGTCGGTGCCATTGATGTCATCGTAGACATCATTGAGGACGTTGATGCCGCCGTTGACCAGGATGATGGCAATCAGGGCAAGGCACAGCGCCAGACCATCCAGTTCACCGCTCAGCTGATAGCCCAGCGCGGTTCCCGATAGCACCGGGAGCACGGAGGCAGCGAAAAACATCGGCCGGGTAGCCAGCAGATAATGTTTCGGCGCGGCATCGTGCAGATGTAAGAAAGTCTGTGGAAGGTGCATATGGGTCATCTCCTCTGATTCCATATCGTGAACGACGCCTCGGGTGCGTATAACGCACCGGTTCTTGCGGCTTGAACAAACCCCTGTTATCCGGTCATAACACAGCGGTGCGTTTGACGCACCGGCTCCCGTGGTGTGACCAAAATCCTGTTATCCGGTCGTAATACAGCGGTGCGTAATACGCACCCTACAGTCCGTGATGCCGCATGTTGAAGGCGGCAACCAGGGTTATAACCAGTAAGATCACCACCAATAGCAGCCCCAGATGATCCCCTTGAGTCAGGATGTGCCACAAGGCTTGTTGCCAGTTCATGTCATGGGTGCCCGAGTGTCCATAGGCACTACCGGTGCCCAATAAGCCCAAACACGCAGTAATCATCATCAATCGCATAACGGTCTCCCCAAATTTCGTTGTTTATAATATTTTTACGCGCACTAATTCTTCGCCGTCCGGGTCTGTAACATGCACTGCACAGGCAATACACGGATCAAAACTGTGTATGGTGCGCAGGATTTCCACCGGTTGCTTCGGGTCCACCAGTTTGTGACCCACGAGGGCGGCTTCATACGGTCCGGGTTGATTCATGGCGTCACGGGGCCCGGCGTTCCAGGTGCTGGGCACCACGGCCTGATAATTATCGATCTTGCCATCCTTGATCACGATCCAGTGCGCCAGCGCGCCACGCGGGGCTTCCATATACCCGGCACCTCTGGCTTCCCGGGGCCAGGTGGAGGGTTCCCACAAGGTGTCGTTGAATGTGCGCAAATCGCCGGCTTTGATATTGGCGATGAGTTGATCCTGCCAGCCTTGCAAGGCATCGGCAAACAACTTGGTTTCCAGGGTACGGGCGGCGGTACGACCCAGGGTGGAAAACATGGCTTCGATGGGCAGGTCCAGTTTACTCAGGGCCATTTGTGCCAGTTCCCGCGTCGGTTCATGGCCTTTGGCATAGAGCATGAGCACCCGGGCCAGGGGACCTACTTCCATGGGCTTGCCACGCCAGCGCGGCGCTTTGAGCCAGGAGTAGGATTGGTCCACGTTCAGGTAATCATAGGGCGGTTGCGGACCATCATAGTGGAGTTCGGTTTCTCCCACGTAGGGATGCAAGCCTTGATCCTTGCCGCCCTGATAGTGGTACCAGGAATGACTGACATATTCCTGAATCTGTTCCGGATCATCAAAGTCCACCGGCAGCACCTCGTTGAGGTTACGGTTCAGGATCGCGCCCCGAGGTACCAGCAAATTGCTGACATCGTCGGTATCCCCGGAGGGAAAATCACCATAAGTGAGAAAATTGCCGGTACCTTCGCCCTGGTGCGCCCATTCTTTGTAGAAACCGGCGATGGCCAGGGTATCCGGTACATAGATCTGATCGACGAAGGTTTTCATATTATTGATGACGTTCTGGATTTCCTGCAACCCCCGTTGGTTCAAGGCCGTGGCACTGGCGCCGCCCAGGGCAGAATCCGATTGCGCCGCGCCGCTGGGGTCGATGCTGATGGCCGCGGGCGCGCCCCCCACCAGAAAATTGGGATGAGGATTCTTGCCCCCCAGGATAGTGTGTATCTGCACCACATTGCGTTGCCATTCCAGTGCTTCCAGATAATGGGCGACCGCCATGAGGTTCGCCTCCGGAGGCAACTTGTAGGCCGGGTGGCCCCAATAGCCATTTGCGAAAATGCCCAGTTGACCGGTTTCCACGAATGTTTTCACTCTTTTCTGGATATCAGCAAAGTACCCCGGAGAGGTTCGTGGGTTGGAAGGACTGACGGCTTGCGCCAATGCCGAGGTGCCCTTGGGGTCGGCCTTCAGTGCAGACACCACGTCCACCCAGTCCAGGGCATGCAGATGATAGAAGTGCATGACATGATCGTGCACATATTGCGCGCCGATCATCAGGTTGCGGATCAACTGGGCATTGGGGGGAATGGTGTAATGCAGGGCGTTTTCCACCGCCCGGATCGAGGCAATGGCATGTACTAAAGTGCACACACCACAGAATCGCTGGGTAAATGCCCAGGCGTCCCGGGGATCTCGGCCGCGCAGAATAATTTCGATACCCCGCACCATGGTGCCCGACGACCAGGCCTCGGTAATGGTATCGTTATCGGTTTTCGCTTCAATGCGCAAATGTCCTTCGATACGGGTGATGGGGTCGACAACGACACGCTGGTTCATGGTCTATGCTCCTGTCGATGTGGTGTCCAGATGCCGTGCCAGGGTCTCCGTCAGGCCGACAACGTTGATATCCATGTGGTAGTGTTCCAGGCCATCTTCCAACATATTGCGACAGTTGGAACAGGCGGTAACGATGGTAGTCACACCCAGTGCGTCGACTTGCTGCTTTTTGCGGCTGAACACCTTGAGCCGCAAAGGTGTGGCGCGTTCATTGGCGCTCACGCCACCACCGCCACCGCAACACCAGTTATAAATACCGTGTTCCCGCATCTCCACATAATTGTCCGCCACCAGTGCCAGCAGAGCGCGCGGCGGTTGCTCCAGACCGCCCCGGCGCACCAACTGGCAGGGATCGTGAAACGTCATGCGGGTGGTTTCCCGATCCTTGATCGGCAGGCGGTTTTCCCGTCGTAATTGATCGAGCACTTCCACGATGTGCATGACCTTGAACGGATACGGCCGACCCACCAGATTGGGCCCTTCATAGCGCAGGGCGACATAGGCGTGACCGCATTCGGGCGAAATCACGGTCTTTACCTGTAATGACTCGGCGGCGCTGATGATGCGTTCGACGAGTTCCGCCGCCAGATCCGCCGCACCGATTTGAATACCGGTATTGGTGGCTTCGAACGCCTTGGAACTGAGGGTCCAGGACACGCCGGCCTGATGGAAGATGCGCGCCACGGCGCCGATGATTTCGGAAAATTGCGCGATTTCCGCCGAGGACAGCAACATCAGAAATTCCGCTCCCGATTTATCCAGCGGGATCTTCAGGCCTGTTTCCTGTTCCGCATGTACGATCTGCGCCTTGAGGGTTTGCAGGGTCACGCCCATGGGACTGCCGGTTTCCATGGCGCGCACCATGGCGCCTTTTAAACCTTCGGGAGCATGGCCGGCGGCGACCATGCCTTCGCGCATTTTACGTATCATATACGTGATGTCATTTCCCATGGGGCACACCAGGGAACAACGGCCACACAAGGTACAGCTGTCATATACCAGTTCCTCCCATTGGCTAAGATCCTCGTCGCTGACTTTGCGGCTCAGGCCGAGTGTTTTCATCAACCAGCCCCAGAAGGTGTACTCCTGCTGCCAGATGCGTCGCAAAGGCAATAATTTATGGATGGGTGTGTACTTGGGGTCCTGGGTTTCCGTATAGAACAAACACGCATCGGCGCACATGCCGCAATGGGTACAACTGGTGAAAAAGCTGGCGGTGGGCGCGTCGATTTGCTCCAGAAATGCATTGATGGCTTTAGCGGCCAGGGCGGTCATGCTTTTACGCCTCGAACTCCGGCCAGGGCGCCGTTATACCAGCGGGATATGAAAATGCTGGCCATGTGGCTGAGTTTGGTGAATGGTATTGCGATCAGCAACACTTCCACGCTCATCAGGTGCAGCGTCAGGGCCTGGATATAGGCCATGCCCAGGGGATGCATGGCGAGAAAACCCGTGGCCAAGGGTAGCAGGGTCAACAGCCAGGCCAGATAGTCCTGGTAGTCGCTGATACTGCGGACCACCGGATCGGTAATACGGTGGATCAATATGGTGATCAGGGCAGCTATGCTCAGCAAGGTACAGAAATCAATAATACTCGGTGGCAATGCCGGCCAGCCGAAACCCAGAATGGCGCGAAACATGACGATGTGCTGGCTGAGAAAGAACAGGGTGATCAGTAGTCCCAGATGAAAGGTATAACCCGCGATCAACGTGAAGTACCCCCGATAACTCATGCCCGGGTGAAACAGAGAACGGCGCCATACGGTGGCCAAGCCGGCGGCAAACACCGGGCTTCGGGGTGTCGCCAGATCAGGCGTGCGGCCCAGGGCAAGATTCTCCGCGACACGGAAAATCAAGCCGGCGATAAAGATAATCAAGGACCATTGCAGCCCCGGGCCGCGCAGCCATGCCAGTAATTCCAAGTCGCTCATGGTCATGGCGCCATGTCCTTGGTGGTGATTTTTTCGTGTTGCCGTGCCGCCTTTTTCCGTTTTTGATGATCATAGAGTCCAAACGCCACACCGCCGGCGACTCCCGCGGCGACCGCGGCCACCGCGACTTTACCGATGTTGGTTTCCGGGGCCGGTAACGGCCGGTAAAATCCACCGCCGTCCCAGAAATCCGGTTCCGAACAACCCAGGCAGGGATGTCCGGATTGAATGGGAAAGCTGACCCCGTTATTCCATTTTTCCGTGGCGCAGGCATTGTGGGTGACCGGACCTTTGCATCCCAGCTCATACAGGCACCAACCATTGCGTGCCCCGGCATCGTCGAAAGTCTTGGCGAATTTACCCTGATCGTAGAACGGCCGCCGGTAGCAGCGGTCATGGATGGTGTCACCGTAGAACGATAAAGGTCGGTGCAGTTTATCCAGCGCGGGCAGGGTGCCGAAAGTAAGATAGTGGGCCAGCACCCCGGTGATGACCACCGGGATCGGCGGGCAACCGGGAATATTGACAATCGGCTTGTCGTGGATCACGGCCGTCACCGGTTCCGCGCCGGTGGGATTGGGTTGCGCATGGCCGATGCCGCCGTAGGCGGCACAGGTACCCACCGCAATGATGGCCGCGGCTCCCTTGGCCACTTCCTGCAACATGCTCACGTTACTGATACCGGCGATGGTGGAATAGACCCCATTGTCTTTCAATGGAACGGAGCCATCGACGATCAACAGGTATTTGCCATAGGCCTGCTCCATCGCCTGTACCCGGGCGGCTTCCGCCGCCGTGCCCGCGGCCGCTTGTAGAGTATGGTGATAATCCAGGGACACGGCATCCAGAATCAAGCTTTCAACGCTGGGTGTATGGGAACGGGTGAGAGATTCAGTGCAACCGGTACATTCCTGAAAGGACAACCAAATAACCGACGGGCGTCGCGCTTTTTCCAGGGCCTGGGCGATCATCGGCACCATGGCGGGTGGCAATGCCATGAGTGACGCCAACGACGTGCAAAACTTCAAAAAACCGCGCCGGCTGACACCTTGTCTGGCCAGCAGCGCAGCGATGGTATCTTCTTGGTTCATGCACCCCTCCTTAGCCGTGAGCGTCCCTTTACATTCAGGGATCGAGCAGCCTTGTTAACTGGTCGAGACTCGATGACAAATCCCGTGGATCCGTCATCAGAATGTCAGGAATCCGAGTTACCACCACATGTTCCGTCAGCATACTTCGGTGTTCATTGTAATGAGTGACGCGCCAGATGCCCGGTATCCGTGTTTCCTGTATTTCGCTGGGACCGAGCGCATCAATCCGGGCGCTCACTTCACCTTCTCCTAATATTAAATATAGTTGTTCCCGGTCCTGGGGAGACAAGGGATAACTACGTATATCGATGGTTCCTCCCTTCTCCGTGGTCTGCAATGCCGTGATCAAGGCGTGCAGTTCCTGGAGCAAGGCGCCGACCTGGGGCGAGGGTGCGGTGTCAGGTGCGGCATGGCGGGCGATGCGCACCGGAATGTCGGCTAAGCCGCGCATGCTTGCCATTCCCGCAGTAATAAAAGAATCTCTTCGCTGGCATTGGGAATCGCCGCGCACACGGCGGCGGTAGGCTTTTCACCCCAGTCGATCTCCCCGGGTTGGATAGCCACCAGTGCCCGGTGCGCGGGGAGACGGCCGGTGATGCGCATAATGTCGAGCAAGTCCATGAGGTTCAGCTCATGTACGCTGGAGTGCTTTTTGTTGTAGAGCATGCGATCCATTTCTGCTTCGAGAAAAATGCTCATGGTGCCCGGTGTGTGATGTAATTCCGTCGCATCGACCACCACCAACGCCGTCGCATCATCGATCAGGTGAGCCAGGGTGAAGCTCAGAGTACCACCGTCAATGAAGCTGACCCCCGGAAGTAAGCCGAGTTGGCGCCGCATATAGTTGGTAACATGAACGCCGATACCATCATCTTTCTGTAATGTATTCCCGATGCCTAACACAACAGTGTGCATGGAACCTCCCGGCTGAAACACAGAATTAATATGCTATTTGGGACTGGATAACAGGAGTGTAGAAGGATAAATAAGCAAAACAATTCGAAAAAATGCGTACTCGAAAGGTGCGATTGCAATGCCAGTGATCAGATTTTCGTCATCTCAGCAATTTCCGCCATGCTGGTTCGGCGTGACGTCATTTGTTATGAGGGATTCTTCTCGTAGTACCGTGAGAGGGGGGCGGTGAAGTTTTTGCCGGAACGATGAAAAATAATAATTTCAACTAGTTACCGGACACATATTGCCGGTTGGCGGAATCTTCCACTTGCGCGGAATCAGTATCGGCCCCGGCAAGGATGACACGATCGCGTCCAGCCGCTTTCGCGGCATAGAGGGCTTGGTCGGCGTAGTGCAAAAGTTGCTCGTCCAAAACACCGTGTTCCGGCAGCATGGCGATGCCAATCGATATCGTGACCGGCGGCAACCTGATACCGTTATGATCCAACTTCAAGCTTTTGACCGCAATCCGGATCCGATCGGCGCGCTCGACCGCAAATTTGGCATCGATATTTGGCATTACCACAAGAAATTCTTCCCCGCCATGGCGACTGACCAAATCTTCGCGCCGCGTATTGATGCTCAGCAGGTGCGCCACTTCGATAAGCACGCGATCACCAGCGGCATGACTGTAGGTATCGTTAATTTTCTTAAAGTGATCGATATCCATCATTAGCACTGCTAATGATGGATTTTGGTTGCGCAAGCTGCGTTGTATTTCGCGCGGGAGCATTTCCTGGATAAATCGGCGATTGTGCAGCCCCGTCAACGCATCATGAATTGACTGTTGTTCCAGGCTCGTGCGCAATGTCAAGTTGGCAATCGCCATGGCGATCTGCTTGCTGGCGGTCTCGATAAAATCCTGTTGCTGCTTTCGCATTAAGGTACTTACCGCCTGTTTCTGGATTTCCCGGTCAAACAGGCTGAGCATTCCTATAATCGCGCCTTGCGCAAGCAGCGGAACGCAGTAGGAAACATCCGGCTCGTATGGAATAAAATGCTGGCATCGCAATACCGCCTGACCAGTGGATGCTAGATAGGGGATGCCGCGGCGTACCGCCATACAATCGTGCCGCTCGATCTCGCGGCTTTGTGTATCCACGCCCCACTGACAGACCAATTCCATTAACTTGGACTTTCCCGAGGTGGCATAAAGCACGCCGGCGCATTCGGGCAGCATTTTCGGCAACGCCATGCTCACCACTCGGTAGACCTCGTCAAGGTCCTTGCAGGTTTGGAGAATGTCACTCAAAGCGCTGAGTTGCGCCGATTCGCGTGCACGCTCTTCCAATTCTTTAATGGTGGATATAAGCTTTTTCGACGTTGCCACACGGTCACTTATGTCGCGAAGTAGTCCGACATAGACTTTGCGCCCGTTGAACGACATGGTGTTGACCGCAAGATCTATGGGAAACGTGGTTCCGTCCCGGCGCAGTCCGGACACCTCACGACCTATACCGATAACTTTCGCGACATTGGTTTTTTGGTACGCATGAAGATAGCCATCGTGCTGGCTATGGTAGGGCTCGGGCATCAGCATCTTGATGTTCTTTCCATACAATTCTTCCGCGCCATAACCAAAAAATGCGGTAACGGCGGGATTTATGTATTCGATGGTGCCGACTTCATCAATGGTGATAATGCCGTCGATAACGGTATTTGCGATGGCCTGGACATGCGCCTCACTGCTGGAAGCCGCGCTTTCGAGACGCGCCGTCAGCGCTATTGATCTCTTGTGTTGGCGCAGCATGGAGGTGAATAATATGATCAACATCAGATCGATAATGATTCCTGCCCCGGCAACAACGAGTGGTTGGCTGCGGGTACCGGTTGTGGCATATTCCGCAGCAGGGAGAAAAACCAGCAGCCAACTGTTCCCGGCAAACACCAGGGGTATCTTTTTCGTGAATTGCGATTGCTCACTGGTTGCTGTCGAATTGTCACGCTCGATATTAGTATAGAGCAGTGTCTCCGACGAAATTTCCGTACCGTCATGAATTGCGAAATTCACGTTATTGCCGCGTCCGTTCTGTGTGCCGATCATCAGGTCCTTTATCCGAAAAGCACTGTAGACGTATCCGAGAAGCGCGTTACGCCGCTGTTCCACGCTGCCCAATGATACGTTCTTGCGGTAAATCGGCAGATAAATCAGGAATCCGTTCTGAATATCATTTTTAGTTTCCTGTACCAGCGTTACCTTACCGGACATTGCGGCATCGCCGGAGTCGCGCGCCCGCTCCATCGCCTCGCGACGCACCGGCTCGGAAAACATATCGAAGCCGAAGGCGCGTTGATTGCGCCAATCGAACGGCTCCAGATAGACAATGGCGGTGTAGATATCACGTGTACCCGGCGGACGTACATCATAGTCTGGAAATCCCTGGGCGCGGAGCGCGCGCACATGCGCGGTCAAGTCTGAAGGCTTAATCACCTCGCTGTAACCGATGCCTTGCATGCCCGGATAATTATCTTCCAATTTCAGCGCGTCCACATAGGCTTTCCATTCGTCGCGCTCCACACTCTTGGACGCGGCAAACAATCCTTTGCCACCGAGTAGAGCGCGTTCTTGCACATGTAATCTTTTCTCAATGGCAATCCGGGTATCCTCGACTTGGACGTCAAACTCCAGTTGCAGCTGTGCATCCACGGCTTGTGCCGTGACATACCAGGCAAACCAGGTCAACAAACCCAGACTCAGCATCACCACCGAAAACATTCCAGGATGCAGCATCATCACTGCCCATCTGTTAGGTGTCGATGTTGCGGAATGTAAAATATTCGTTTTGTTCGATTGCAATTTCATCCAGCCCAGGCAGCCATGTGTATTCAGTCAATAATTTTGCTTGTGGTTATTAGCGGGTCAGTAGCCTTTGACTTGAGTCGAGAAGTGGCGGAGCTGGTGGCTCGTAGACCAAGGTTTCACGACCCGGGTATGCGAAATTTGACTGAAAATAACGCTAAATCTCGCTCTCCGAATCCAGTAAACAATGTATTTCAACTGTTATTGACGCACCGGGAACATCTGCATCCAGGCCAAACCGGATTGTAATTTTTTGTTAGTTGCAAACCAAACTGACTGTACAATTAATAAATTGCCGAAACTATTAAAGCCTTCCAGCGCATGGGGTGTTCAGTTAAACGGCATCCCATTCAAATAGTTGTCATAAATAGTTTATGTTACAGGAAACTAGTTGCACTATAGAGAATCCACAATTAGTCACAATCGATCTTATCAGCCACCGAGATGCCGTAATGACCCAGCCACCGCGCGAACAGTCACAGGATATTCTTCTTGATTTGGGTATCGAAAATTCCGCAGCTAAGCGCCACCGGTGGGTTTGGATCAGCGCTGCAATCACCGCCAGTGTGTTGATCGCGGCAGCATTGCTGTATGCTTCCGGAAACAAAGAAACCACCGTCCGTTACCGTACCGCCCCGGTGACGCGGGGAGCTTTGACGGTCACCGTTACCGCCACCGGGGTGTTGGAACCGGTCAAGAAAGTGGATGTGGGTTCGGAGATTTCCGGCACCGTGGAAACGGTGGTAGTCGACTTCAACGACCGGGTGAAGGTGGGCCAGACGCTGGCCCAGCTCAATACCAATCAGTTGGATGCCAGATTGCGCCAATCCCAGGCCGCCCTGGAACTGGCTCGGGCCTCGGTACGGGAAGCGGAAGCCACCGTTACCGAGACCCGCAACAAATTGCGTCGTTCCCTGGAACTACGCACCAAGGGGCTGTGTTCGCCGGAAGAGTGCGATGCCGCCCAGTCCGCTTTTGACCGCGCGGAAGCCAGCCGCGCGCGGACCGCCGCCCAGGTGACCCAGGCGCAGGCCCAGTTGGACGTGGACCGCACGGCTTTGGCCAAAGCCAGAATAATATCCCCCATCAATGGTATTGTATTAAAACGTCAGATTGAACCGGGACAAACCGTCGCCGCATCCTTTCAGACACCGGTGTTGTTTACCCTGGCGGAAAACCTGGCGCTGATGGAGTTGCAGGTGGCGGTGGATGAGGCCGACGTGGGTCTGGTCAGCGCCGGCCAGCAGGCCAAATTCACGGTGGACGCCTACCAGGACCGGGTGTTTAGCGCCACCGTTACCCAAGTGCGTTTCGCCCCCGAAACCGTCAATGGCGTGGTCACCTATGGCACCGTGCTCTCCGTCGACAACAAAGATTTGTTGTTGCGACCGGGTATGACCGCAACGGCAGTGATCGTGGTGCAACAGCTGGAGAACACCTTACTGGTGCCCAATGCCGCTCTGCGCTTTACACCCCCACTGCAAGCAACTGGCGATTCCCGCGGTCTGGTCGGACAATTATTTCCGCGCCGGCCGCGTGAAGAAAAAAAGAAGGATACGGTCGAGAAAAACCGACGCCATCAGGTATGGGTGCTTCAGAAGGAAAAACCGGCGTCGATACCCGTCACCCTCGGCGCCACCGACGGCGTATCGACACAAGTGCTGACGGGGGAACTGGAACCGGGAACCGAGGTGGTGCTCGACGTTATGAGCCGGACCAGATAACCATGTCCGCAATCGTTCCCAACGACGCACCCATCATTCAACTGCAACAGGTTACCAAGCGTTACGGCAAGGGTAGCGCGGCCATGTTCGCGTTACGGGGTGTGGATTTGCAGATCGCGCACGGAGACTTTGTCGCGGTGATGGGACCCAGCGGCTCCGGCAAGTCGACTTGTTTGAATATCCTGGGTTGCCTGGATACGCCTACCGAGGGCGCTTATCTGTTCCAAGGCGTCGCCGTTGGGGGGTTGTCGCGTAATCAACGGGCGCTCCTGCGCCGCTATTATCTGGGATTCGTATTTCAAGGCTTCAATCTGCTGAACCGTACCTCGGCGCAGGAAAATGTCGAACTGCCTTTGGTATACCGGGGTATCCCGGCAGGTCAGCGCCATCGGTTGGCGCGCCAATCACTGGATGCCGTGGGTCTGGCCGGCTGGGAACATCATACCCCCGGCGAGTTGTCCGGTGGTCAGCAACAACGGGTGGCGATCGCCCGTGCCATGGTGACCGCGCCCCGGGTGTTGTTCGCCGACGAACCCACCGGCAATCTGGACACGGAACGCAGCCGGGAAATCATGGAATTATTGACGGACCTTAACCGCAACCGTGGCATTACTATCGTCATGGTCACCCATGAACTGGAGATGGCGGCATACGCCGGGCGCGTCGTACATTTCATCGACGGCCGCATCGCGGCCGACAAAGACTCCGGAGAAATCGTCTGATGCTGCTCAACGCCCTGTTGCTGGCCTTGCGGGAGATTCGCCGTAATGTGCTGCGCTCTTTTCTAACCATGCTGGGCATCGTCATCGGTGTGGCGGCGGTAATTATCATGGTAACGCTGGGCGAGGGTGCCACCGCGCAAGTCACGGAGCAAATCGCGCGCCTGGGCAGTAATATGCTGCAGGTGCGTGTCGGCCAGCGCATGGGTTTCGGCATGGCCAGTAACGCCCCGGCTTTCGATCTGGATGATGTCAACACCATTGAGCGGGACATCGCGAACATCGTGGCGGCGGCACCGTCCGCCGCCAGTTCGACCAAGGCTATTTATGGCAATGAAAACTGGTCAACCACGGTCACCGGCACCGACAATCGTTTTTTTATCGTGCGCAACTGGGCACTGGCTGCCGGTCGATCCTTCAGCGATATCGACCTGCGCACCGGGCGCGCGGTGTGCATCATCGGCGCTACCGTGCGTAGCCAGTTGTTCGGTAATCAGGACCCTATTGACAGTAAAATACGCTTGGAAAAACTCGCGTGCCAGATCATCGGTGTACTGCAAGACAAAGGGCAGACCACCATGGGTTCGGACCAGGATGACCTGGTACTGGTGCCGCTGCGCACTTTTCAAAGACGCATTGCCGGTAATCAGGATATCAAACTGATTCAGGTATCGGTGCGGGAGGGCGCGAGCACGGAAAAGGCCAAGCAGGATATTGAACAGTTGCTGCGGGAACGCCGTCATATCGGCGAGCATAGCGATGACAACTTCAGCGTAATGGACATGAAGGAAATCTCCCGCATGCTCAGTGGTACCACCCAGGTGCTGACTGCTTTGCTTGGCGCCGTGGCCGCGGTAAGCCTGCTGGTGGGGGGGATCGGGATCATGAACATCATGCTGGTGTCGGTGACGGAGCGCACGCGGGAAATCGGTATTCGGCTGGCGATCGGTGCCCTGGAACGGGAAGTGTTGCTGCAATTTCTGGTGGAATCCGTGGTGCTGTCATCCCTGGGCGGCGTAACCGGAATTGTAATGGCGTTGATAACTTCCTGGCAGTTAACCACAATGATGAAGGTGCCGTTTATTCTCAATATACATATCGTATTACTGGCATTCCTGTTTTCCGCCGCGGTGGGCGTCGTTTTCGGCTTTGTTCCGGCGCGCAAAGCGGCGCGCCTGGACCCGATAGAGGCGTTACGGCATGAATAAGAAATCCGTGGCGAACCGCCGGACTGTGGCGCCGTTCAGTTCACAAGCCGGTGCGCAATAGACCCTGATCGCCGGCGCCGACACGGCATTAACCGGGATATTGATACATCGCCTCGCATGTCCCCCCGGTGGCAGCAATAGCCGCTATATTGTACTAAATTAATATGGTATGTTCGGACATGTTATCTGCGCCGTTGTCTGCTCCGGCGTAACACTTTTTGCCCATAATGATGAAGCGGCCACTAAGAACATTTTCAGGGTATACGTATCAATGCACCAGGATGTTTTTGGTAATCTCCTTGACAACTTGTATCACAGCGTTCTGGACCAGGCGCATCTGAAAGAATTTCTGCAAGCACTGGCGGCAGCGATGGATGCGGATACGGCGCTGCTGCGGCTGGTGGACATTGACAGCAACCAGATATTTTTCTTTGAACACCACAATTACCACCCAGAACTTGCCAAGGAATATGCAAGCTATTATATAAAACTCGATCTCTTCACCCAGTACGCACGCAATATTCCCACTGGCGCGGTGGTTCGCAGTCAGGAAATCATTCCAGATTGCGAACTGGTCAAGACCGAACTTTATAACGACTACATGCGTCGCTTGGGCAGTTTTCATCTGGTCGGCGCCTGTGCCCTGCGCAATGGCGGTAGATCTGCCCTGATCAGCACATTTCGTGACAAAAAGGCCGGTGCTTTCACGGACGGCGAGTCCGGTGTACTCCGGCAGCTCATGCCCCACCTGAATTGCGCGCTCACCATCAGCCAGCGCATGGAGCAATTATCCAGCCAGCATCAAATGCTCAGTCATGAGATGGATCAGACCCCAATCGGCATGATTTTTTTCGACGCCACCGGCAGTATCATCGACCTCAACGCGCGCGCCAGCGCCATTATTGATGAACATCCGCTGTTATACATCCGGCATCGGAAACTTTCCAGCCAGCAACTTGACTTGCGTAAGAAAATTGAACTGATGGTGCAAACCATCGTCGCGTTCACACAGCAGGGAACATTGACACCCTCGGCCGATACCGCCGTGCGCGTACCGGGCGCGGATAAGGCGCGTGAGATTCACATTTTAGCTTCACCTTTAGGCAAGCAAGTGCCGCAACATCTGAATATCGATACCCAAAAATGTTACGGTGTGTTGATTCTCGGTGCACCGGAACAACGCCAGGGCATTCCCCATGCCATTCTCAAAGCGCTTTACAATCTGAGTTTTGCGGAAAGCCGATTAGTGAATTTGCTCGCCACCGGAGTTGACCTGAAAGAAGCCAGCGATCAACTGGAAATCAGCCCCCACACCGCGCGCGCGCAACTGAAGTCCGTGTTCCGCAAGACCGGTGTCAAACGGCAGGCGGAGCTGATCAAACTGGTGTTTACCAGTCCGGCCAGTTTATACCTGAAACGGAACAAATCCTGAGTGCCGGCGCAAACCTTGAAGCTGCCCGACGGGCGCACCTAGAGCTCTGCCGGGTAAGATTCTGGCCGCCAGGTGAACCGGCATCTGCCCGACCTCCGGCTCCACTATTCCCCGAACGCCGGCCAATGCCTGCACTTTGAGCACTGGCGGGAAATCTTGGCATCATGTTTTCATCAGATCGGGCGCAAAAAAAAGGCCCCGTTACGGGGCCTTTTTCCTCGTCAGGGTTGCTGGCGATCAGGAGCAGACATCGGTATCGGTGCGGTAATTCACCGTCGCGGACTGACCGGCGGTGATCACGACATCGATACAAGTGGTAACATTGTCCTCCATCATTCTGATACCGTAAGTGCCGGCCGGCAGGCTCATTTTAAATGATCCCTCGCTATTGGTGCGGTGGGTCAACATTCTAACTCCACCCCCCACGGCACCGCTGCCGCTGCGAATCTGCCCACGGTAGTCGCTGACCGGCGTGGTGCCGTCGGTGGTCACATTGACGGTGAGTAATCCGGCGTCCGGCAGGGTGAGATCGCCCAGCGGCTGGTCCATGCCCACGGTCGCTACCACCTGGGTACCGGTCAACAGCACCGTCCCCGTGGGTGTAGGGGTACCGTCATACACCACCGAGGCATAGCGGTCAGCGGCGTCAACGGCGGCCGAGCCATGGTCGGAATCAATGCGTA
>JAHECY010000188.1 GCA_024641505.1 Gammaproteobacteria bacterium | reverse complement strand
CTGTTGTCGTAGAGGTTGCTGTGGTGCATCACCGGCCGGCTGTCTTGGGTGGGGTCCTGGGTGGGGTCGTGAGTCGCCAAACCGCCGCTGACCCACAACCCGTTCTGGTTGTGGCGCAGGGTGGCGTGGTCGAGGGTGCCGCTGGCGCCTTCGCTCAAACTGAAGGCGTTTTGGGCGTATTCCACTACAGTATAGTTGGCATTGGTGAGCGCGCCAGGGCCCTGGGTCACTATCCCTGGCCGATCGGTAATATGTTGGTTATTTAGTGGGTGTCTTATTCCGTGCTAGACTACCTTTTTGGCAACTGCAACTGCTTATCGGGGCCCGTGACGGCACGTGTATAAAGCATTGAATTAAAAGCAGTTTGAGCCGGACTAACGGGGTGTTTCACGCGTACCCAGCGCAAAGGATGGATGCACGAGAAGTCCCGGTAGTAAGAGGATAAAATGACGAACCGATCCACCATCCTACAGATTCTGACTGATCACCACGAAGAAATGCTAAGGCGTTTTAATATAAAGCGTCTAGCACTGTTCGGTTCCGCCGCTCGCGACGAGTTGCGCGAAGACAGCGATGTCGATGTGCTGGTCGAATTTATTGCACCCGCAACTTTTGATGGCTACTTCGGGCTCAAAGACTACCTGGAAGAATTGCTCGGACGGCCGGTCGATCTGGTGACCGAAAAAGGACTAAAACCGCGCGCACGCCGCGATATCGAGAAGGATCTCGTCAATGTCACGTGACTGGTTGTTATACCTCGATGACATGATCGCCAGTGCGGAAAAAATCGGGCGCTTCGTCGCAGGTAAGACATGCGCCAGCTTTGTTGCCGATGAAATGTCTTTTGACGCTGTATTATTTAACCTGCAAATCATCGGCGAGGCCTATAAAAATATTCCACAAGATGTCTGGCCGGAGGCGACGAGCGCCGGACCCGCGCGGCTGCGGGATTTGATCGCCCACCACTATTTCGCGCTTGATGCGGAAATTATTTGGGAAGTCGCGACAGTTCACGTGCCGGCATTGCTTATAATGGCGCAGGAACTGCTCGCCAAATCAGAGCCTGATCAAACTCGATAGTGGTTCATTATTGAGTGGGTCGTAAAAATGATTGACAACCCGAACGGTGTTAATGACTCCATAGTTGGGGTCGTCATATTTCAAGACATCATCCTCGCGGATGGCGCCGCGGATTAGCCAGCCTCTAGAATTAAGGTATTTATATGTGTCTTTCTTGTAATCTGGCATATTTTTCTTGGTCCCTGCCAGCGCCTCTCTTTTAACCAAACTATTGTTAACGATTTCGTAGTAATAGTTAGTAAATCCGCTTTCTAAACCACCCAAGGACATGGTCCCCACAAATCCTAGTGCGCCAAGAAGTTCTGCCTGTGACAAATTTGATTGAACATATGCATTATCAGTAATACGAGCATGTGTATCAACTTCATAGGCATTGGCATATTGAACTCCGGCAACCAGTATTAGCAGAAATATCGATTTTTTTAAGTTCATGGATTATCCCTCAATATCTTTTCAATAACTTTATCCTGCTCTTCCTGGGGGCGCCGCGGATCAATCAATTCATCTGCTATAACCGATGCAGCGGAATAGCCAAAACCTTCGGCAAGTTCCTTTTCTTCCTTCGAAATTGCTAGCTTCATCGCTTCCTCATATATCGCTTTCCGTATCCGATATAAGTTTTTATAACTCACTCCCGCATCCGCGCAGGTCGTTGCTGAGAGCAACCTCTCAAGGTAGGCAAACCTCTCCTCCCTAGTACCACGGAACGGGGTCATCAGGTAGTCATAGCCGTTATAGTTCATAACTTGCGGTTTAATAAAACCTTCTTTATAGGCATACGGTATAATGTCCGTGTGCCATACTGGTGCGTCAAATCCGAACCAAACTCCCGTGTAATATTTTCCGGAATTGTTCGTTATGTCGGTTTTTACTTGATAGCAAGTAGTGGTGGCGTCGACTATGCCTCCTACGCCCTTCCATTTAAGAACAACAATAGCGCCTTCAATCGGTTCCATTGTTTCCATATTAACTACTCGGCCAGTTTTCGGCATCCCCATAAAACTGCATCCAGTGCTGAATATCAGCAGCGTTGCGATGAATGAAGTTTTTACGCTAGTTAAGTTCATTGTTACATACCTTCAATCAGCCACGTGCCGTTTTGCGCTTTAACGAACTGGACGAAAAATGCGCGGTAACCGGTAACGGTTGGTTGCACCAGCGCATATTCCGCGCGAGTATCCTGTAATACGTGAGGGCTCAGATAACCAGCTCGCAGTAGTGAAACTGCTTCCGGTAAGTTGACCCCGATACCGGTAAAGATGCGTTGGAAACGGGCACGATTCGAGGGTGTTACGTGGAGTAATGCTCCGACAATATCACCATTAGCCAGCTTGTCCAACATGTTATCGAATACAGCGCGAAGCGCGGCATCTTGTTGATCAGCGCTTTCGTTCGCCACTATCGCCAGCTTATTCACATACACCCGATCCTCGGCATCAGTGATTGATACGGTGGCCACGGCATCCCCCTGTGTGTCATAGGAATGACTCAACGGCGTCGTAAGATCCGCGGTGTCGATCTCCAGCGTTCCATCCGTGTCGAAATCCACGCTGACATGAGCGAGTGAAATGTTGCTCGGATTACTGATGCTCAGGTTGATATTTAATGGTATCAACCCCGCATACCGATCCGCACTGACCGTGATCCGCGAAGTGGCGGTGCTGGTGACGGTGATGGTTTGTGTTTCCGTCTGCCCATCTTCCGTGATGGCCGTGGCCGTCAGCGTATTGCTGCCCGGCGCCAGATGAACGTTATTCACACACCACCTACTCTCGTAATACAGCACCGGCTGGCCGTTGAGCGTGATGGTCACCGTATCCGGTCCCGCGTAGCTGCCTTGCACCAGAATCGTATCGCCGCCAATGCTTTCCAGGTCCACGGGTGAGGTGATGCTCAGATCCGACAGCAGCGGCACATCGGCGCTGCGTTGGATCTGGATCGGTGTCGTGGCGAGATAGGTGTCGTTGTTGCTGTCGGTGATGTAGGCTGTGGCGGTGTAGTGGCCACCGTCGGTGTACAAATGACTAAAGCTATTCGTGGTGGTGATTGTCTCATCGATCAGGCCATCGCCGTTGTAATCCATGGCGATGGATGCAATGGAATTACCGCTTTGGTTGTTGACGGTAAAGCTTACGTCCAGGGGATCATAGCCGCTGTCCGGGGTGGCGCTTAGGGTCACGGTGTTTTGCTCGATGCGGGTGACGGTGATGACGTCTTCGGCGATCTGGCCCTGGGGGGATTCGGCCTTGGCGGTGATCGCGTTGCCGCCCACGCTCAGCGGCACCGTGGCGCTCAAGCTGTTGCCCTGTAGATTGACGCCGTAGCCGTTGACGGTAAAGCGGCTGCTCAACTGGGCATCGAAGGTGCCGCGGATGGTGATGGCGGCCTCGGCGGTGAGAATGCCCGACAGCGGCTGGGTGATGTGAAGGGCATGGGGCAGCGGCACCGTGGGATCATTGAGCAAGGTGCTCTGCCAATCAATCACCGGGGAATTGGCGTCGTCCTGCCGGTCGTAGATATCGCGCTCAATCCGGTTTGCATCGGTGGTGCCCCACCAGTTGGTTTGGGCATCCAGGGTCACGGTGGCATC
>JAHECY010000099.1 GCA_024641505.1 Gammaproteobacteria bacterium | reverse complement strand
GTCGCGTCGCTCTGCGCGCGCCTGCCCGACAATGCCTATGTATTGAATCTTTGTGACGATCGCTATCACTTCCAGGTGGGTATCGCCGCCGCCATGGAAAGAATGCAGGTCAATCTCCTGCTTCCTACCCGGGTGCCGGAATTTATTCACCGCATCCACCGTGAGTATGCCGATCTTTATATTCTCACGGATACACCCTGCGAGTTTCCCGGCATACCGGTGTTGCAAATTCAGGCGTTGATGGCCGGTAGTGTGGCCACCGCCGCCCCGACATTGGCCTATGCGCCGGACCAGGTACTGGCCATTGCCTTTACGTCCGGCAGTACCGGTGATCCCAAACCCAACATCAAAACATGGGAGTGTCTGACGGAAGTGGCGCGCATGACCGGACAGCGCTTGCGGTTGGCAACCTATGGTCAGGGTGGCATTGTGGCGACGGTGCCGCCGCAGCACATGTATGGCCTGGAAACGTCCGTCATGTTGCCCATGCAATGCGGTTGGGGCAGCTTTGCGGGTCGGCCGTTTTTCCCCCGGGACGTGGCCGATGCGCTGGCGGCGGTGCCGGCACCCAGAATTCTGGTGACTACCCCGGTGCATATCCGGTCGTTGGTGGCCGAAGGCATTGCATTACCCCGGATCGAAATGATGATTTCAGCGACTGCGCCGTTGTCAGCGACTTTGGCGCAGGCGGCGGAGACCGCATTCGACACCCGGGTATATGAAATTTTCGGGTTCACCGAAGTGGGTTCGGCGGCCACACGACGCACCGTGGACGAGCAAATATGGCATCTGTTCGAGCCCATCACCTTGCGTCGTGACGGGGATGCGCATGTCCTGTGTACGCACTATATAAAGAATCCCCTGCCGGTCACGGATGTCATCGAACGTATTGATGACCACCACTTCGCCCTGCTGGGCCGCGATACGGATATGGTCAACATCGCCGGCAAGCGCGCATCGCTGGCGGATCTTAATGGTAAGTTGATGGAGTTGCCGGGCGTGGTTGATGGCGTGTTTTTCAATCCGGGAGATAAGGACGAGAGAGTACGGCGTCTGGTGGCCTTCGTGGTGGCGCCGGGAACAACCGCTGAACAGATACTTGGCGGTTTGCGGGCGCGGCTGGACCCGGCGTTCGTGCCGCGGCCGGTGGTGTTGCTGGATAAATTGCCGCGCAATGCCACCGGCAAGCTGCCCCGGGAGGAGTTGCTGAAATTGGTGGCGCAGCACGGCATTGCCGGCGAGAATGACACATGACTCAACGCTACCCGTGCCGGATCGCCGCCCAACATCCCAGTTTACCCGGCCATTTTCCCGGCCACCCGGTAGTGCCTGGTGTGGTGTTGTTGACCGAGGTGACCGCATGCGCCCGAAATTTTCTGGCACGGCCCGTCATGTTCACCGGCCTGCCTGCCGTTAAATTCACCCATCCGCTGATGCCGGAAACCGAATTCGAGATCGTGATTGAAGAGGCCAAGCCCGGTACCCTGAAGTTTCAATGCTTGCAAAATGATACCCAGCTCGCCAGCGGCAGTCTGTTGTATGCGCAGGGTTGACGTCGACGGGGTTTGCCCGTGAGCGCGCACTGGTTACGGCAACGAGAGCGGGGCAGTAAATTATTGTTGAGCCTGTTCGTCACGGTGACGCGCGCTCTGGGGCGGCCCGTGGGTCGGGTGTTGTTGTATCCCATCTGTCTGTATTTCGTGCTGTTCTCGCGCCAGGCGGCGCGCGCATCACGGTTGTATTTAACCAAGGTGATGGCGCAGCCGGTGGGCATGCGTGAGATCTTCAACCACTATTATTGTTTTGCCTGCGTCGCCTTGGACCGGATATTTCTCCTTACCGGCAGGTACCAGAACCTCGATGTCAAAGTGCATAATCCCGAGGCGCTGTTGCGTTATCTGGATCACAATCAGGCCTGTATTCTGCTCGGCGGTCATATCGGCAGTTTCGAGGTGATGCGTGTGCTTGGTGGCGACCGCGGGCTGGCGATTCGTATTCTGATGTACGAGGAAAATGCCGCCAAGGTGCGCGATGTGATCAATTGCCTGAACCCGGAGCTGGCGCAGCGGGTGATCGCCATCGGCGAACCGGAAACCCTGCTCAAGGTGAAAGAAGCCGCGGATCAGGGCGAGCTGATCGGTATACTGGGCGATCGGGTGCGCGCCGGTGACAAGTCCATCACCTGCAATTTTCTGGGCGCTCCCGCGGCTTTTCCCGCGGGTCCCTTGATGCTGGCCAGCGTGCTTAAATTACCGGTGGTGTTTGGCGTGGCCTTGTATCGGGGTCGGAATTGCTATGAAATATTCTTCGAGGAGCTGGACCCGTGTGTGATTTTGAGTCGCGAGCATCGCACCGAGGAATTGACGCTGCTGATGCAGCGCTATGTGGACCGCCTGGACTACTACTGCCGGCTGGCGCCCTACAACTGGTTCAATTTTTACAATGTCTGGGAAAATGCGCATGAAATTCCAACTCAGTTGCTGCATGGGTCTGGGTCTGTTGCTGCCGATGATGGCGCCGGCGGCGGATGATGGACAGTTGGCGGCGATCCTCGCGGGTTTCGCCAGCCATGATACGTTCTCCGGCACTTTTACCGAAGTCAAGACCTCGGGCATTCTCGCGCGCAGCGTGGAGTTGCAGGGCGAGTTGATTTACCACGCGCCGGCCTATCTGGAGAAACACATTCGCCAACCTTATGATGAACGGCAGATCATCGATGGCGACCGGGTAATCGTCGATAATGCCGATGACGGTCAACGCCGCGAATTATCGCTGGGCACCGTGCCCGAGCTGAAAATCGTGGTCGATAGCCTGCGCGCCACCCTGGCGGGCAATCTCGATGCGTTGCGGCAAAACTACCGGGTGACCTCGGTACCCGCCGCCGTCGGCTGGCATTTACGGTTGACGCCGCGCGATGCGGAGCTGGAGGAAACCCTGCGTGAAATTCACATCCAGGGTCAGGACGCCCACATCCGGGAATTCCGCATCGTTCAGACCGCCGGCGGTGAATCCCGGGTAACCATTAACGGCGCGCACTGAGTTTTTCATGGCCGCGTTGCGACACCCGGCATTTCTGATCTGGTTGCTGGTGTTCGGTCTGACCGGCGCCTATGTGGCCACCAATTCCCGCCTGGTGACCGATATGAGCCAGTTTCTGCCCACGGGCGCATCACCGTTGCAAGTGGTGTTGCTGGAGCAGGTGCGCAGTGGTGCCGCTTCGCGCCTGTTGTTGCTGGGTCTTGACGGCGCGCCGCCGTCGCAACTGGCCACGGCCAGCAAACTGTTGCGTGGAAAACTGGAAAGCAGCGGCTTTTTCGATCTGGTGCACAACGGTGCACAGAATCTCACGCCCGACCGTCAGGCCACCTTGTTTCAATACCGGTACTTGCTCAGTACATCCGGGGATGCGGATGCGTTCTCCACGGAAAATCTGCGGCTGGCGCTGCAACGTCAGTTGCGGATTCTGACCAGCAGCATGGTGCAACTGGCCCAGAATGACGTTCAGGGTGATCCGACTTCCGCGTATCTGGGTTACCTGCTGGGCCTGCGTCCGCAAGGCGGTCCACAATTGCAGCACGGGGTTTGGTTCGGCAAGGACGGCAGCGAAGCCTTGCTGCTGGCGCGCACCATCGCGCCGGCATTTTCCCTGGAAGCGCAACAGGAAGTCATGGCCTATCTGCAGGGAGTGTTGCAACAAGATGCGGAGTTGCAGAGCTTGCGGCTGCAAATCAGTGGTCCGGCGCTGTTCGCCCAGCAGGCAAAAGACATTATAGCCGGCGAAGTGACCCGCATCTCCATGGTGACCACGGTGCTGATGTTGCTGTTTCTGGCGCTGGTATTACGCAATACCACGCTGGTGGTGTGCAGCGCTCTGCCCTTGCTCAGCGGTATTCTGGCGGCGGTGGCGGGGGTGACATTGATCTATGGCAGCATGCACGGCATCACCCTGGCGTTCGGTGCCACCCTGGTGGGCGTGGCGGTGGATTATCCCTTGCATCTGTTCGCCCATAAGCGCCCGGCGGAGACCGCGGTCTCAACATTGCACCGCATCTGGCCGACGCTGCGCCTGGGTCTGATCACCACGGTCATGGGTTATCTGGCGATGTTGTTTTCCGATTTCACCGGCCTGGCGCAATTGGGTGTGTTTGCCATTGTCGGGCTGACGGTCGCGGTACTGGTCACCCGTTGGGTGATGCCGGTGCTGGTGCCCGACGCCTGGGTGACCCCGTGGCAGCTGGCGGGATTCACCCGCGTGTTCGCCACGCGCCGCGGCGTCAATGTCGTGCTGTGGTTGCTCAGCGCGGCGGCCCTGGTTTTCGTGGTGACCCATGAGCACCTGTGGGAGAACGATATCGCGGCGCTCAATCCCGAGCAAAAAGCGCAAAAACTACTGGACCGTCACTTGCGGGATCAACTCGGTGCCCCGGATACCCGGCATTTCATTCTGGTGCGCGCCGACAGTGAAGAGGCCTTGTTGCAACGATGCGAACAATTGCAGCCGCGTCTCGATGCCATGGTCGCGCACCAGGTATTCGCGCACTATGAATTGATCAGTCGCTATGTGCCCAGCGCCGCTACCCAGCGTCAGCGCCAACAGCGGATTCCGGAGCGCGCGTCTCTGGCGCAGGCGTTGACGCAAGCCTTGACCGGGTTGCCGTTCAAGGCGGACGCCTTCGGACGATTCCTGGACGGCGCGGCCGCCAGCCGCGATTTAGCGCCGCTGACCTTGGCGGTGTATAAAAATACTGCATTGGGCCAGCAAGTGGATAACCTGGTGTTTCATCATGACGATCAATGGTTTTCCCTGGTACCCCTGGCGCAGATCCGTGATTATGAGATGTTGGCCCAGGGTTTGGCGCCCATCGGGACCGACGACTCCGTGGTGTTGTTGGATCTCAAGGCCGAATCCAATACCTTGATGTCACGCTACCGGGATCGCGCGCTATGGTTATTCGCCCTGGGCGCCGGAGGGATTCTGTTGGTGCTGGTGCTGGGATTGCGGTCGGTGGCGGAAGCTTTGCGGGTTTTCCTGCCGGTAGCCGGCGCTTTGCTGGTCACCACCATGGCGCTGTTACTGGCGGGGGAACGCCTGAGTCTGTTTCATTTGGCGTCATTGTTACTCGTGATCGGTGTGGGATTGGATTACAGCTTGTTTTTCCAGCGGCACCGCGCCGAATCCGAAGAATGCCACAAAACGCTGAAAGCGCTGGTGGTCTGTGCTATCACCACCATTTTAGTTTTTGGTATCCTAGCCGGGGCGACCACGCCCGTATTGCACGCTATCGGCCTGACTGTATGTGTGGGTACGGTGCTCAGTTTTCTTTATGCGGTCTATGGAGCGCCTTTCCCCGCACGGTCCACTCATTTGAATTGAATCGTTATATATTATGGAACCACTTTATCTTACCGCTTATACGCTGACCAACGCGCTGGGCGCCGGCAAACAGGCCAATCTGGATGCCTTGCTGGCAGGCCGTACCGGTTTGCGTCCCAATGATTTTCCCGATGTCGCCCTCACCACCTGCATCGGCCGGGTGCCGGAGCTGGAACAATTACCGGTACGCGCGGATCTGGCACCGTTCGACTGTCGTAATAACCGCCTGGCGCAACTGGCTTTGCAACAGGACGGATTCCAGGACGCCGTGACCAGTCTCAAGGCGCGCTACGGTGCGGCGCGTATCGCCGTGGTGCTCGGCACCAGCACTTCCGGGATTCTCAGTACCGAAGAAGCCTTCAAGGCGCGGGATACGACTACCGGCGCGTTGCCCGCGGCCTTCAGCTTTCGCCATACCCACGATATTTTTTCCGTCGCCGATTTCGTGCAGCATTATCTGGCGCTGACCGGTCCGGCATTCGTGGTGTCCACGGCCTGCTCCTCCAGCGCCAAGGTGTTTGCCGATGCCTATCGGCTGATCTATGCCGGTCTGGCGGATGCTGCCCTGGTGGGCGGGGTCGACAGCCTGTGTTTGACCACCCTGTACGGCTTCAATTCTCTGGAGCTGGTGTCCTCGGACATCTGCCGACCGGCGGATGCCGAGCGTAACGGCCTGTCCATCGGCGAGGGCGGGGGTTTTGCGATTCTGGAAAAATCCCCGACCGCGGGAGCGCCGGCGATTCGCTTGCTGGGTTACGGCGAAAGCAGCGATGCCTATCACATGTCCACGCCGCACCCGGAAGGCTTAGGCGCGCGGCAGGCCATGGAGCAGGCACTGCAACGCGCGGGTCTGGCGCCCTCCCAGGTGGATTACATCAATCTGCACGGTACCGCCACGCCGACCAACGATACGGTGGAAGACCGCGCGGTGAGCGCCGTGTTTCAGGATCGGGTACCCGGCAGCTCCACCAAAGGCTGGACCGGTCATACCCTGGGCGCGGCGGGCATCACGGAAATTATTTTCGGCTGTCTGTGCATCGAGCACGGGTTTATCCCCGGCAGTCTCAACACGCGCACCGTGGATCCGGCCTTCGGCGGGCGCATTCAATTACAGACGGAGTCGCGTGCGGTGCGCACGGTGCTCAGCAACTCGTTCGGCTTCGGTGGCAATAATTGCAGTTTGGTCATCGGGAGGGAGGCATGATGCGGGCGTATGTCACCAGCGTTGGTTTACTCGGTCCGGGCCTGCCGGATTGGACCCAGGGCCGCATTATCCTCAGCGGCGCACAGCCTTACACCAATCAGGATTTGCCCAAGTACGCGCCGGATATTTTGCCGGCTACCGAGCGTCGGCGTTGCGGCGCCGCCGGCAAACTGGCCATCTACGTGGCGGATGCTGCGATGAAGGCCTCACCCCGTGACGCCGGCAGCGTGGCCTCGGTGTTCGCGTCGTCCGGCGGCGATACCGAAATTTCGCAGAAGATTTGTCTGGCGTTAACCGAGACCGAGCGTTTCGTATCGCCCACCCTGTTTCATAATTCCGTGCACAACGCGGCGGCAGGCTATTGGTGCATCGCCGCCGGTTCCCATCTCAGCTCCAACAGTCTGTCCGGCCACGACTGGAGCGTAGTGGCGGGCTTGCAGGCGGCCATGAGTCAGGTGTGTGTCGAAGGCTTGCCGGTGTTGCTGGTGTGCTATGACTTACCCGCGTCGGAGCCCTTGTTCAGCAAGCGTCCAGTATTGTCCCATTTTGGCGCCGCGTTGTTGCTCGAGGCCACCGCCGGCGACCAGGCTCTGGCGGAGTTGACACTGACGCCGTCTACCGACCCGGAAACGACCCTGTCGGACAATGGTTTGGAAACCCTGCGCCAGGGTAATCCGGCGGCGCGCTTGCTGCCGGTGCTCGGCGCCTTGGCTGCGAGTGCGTCCCGTAATGTTGTGTTGGCAGCACCGCTGCACACCGCGATCAACATCGGTATTACGCCGTGTCGCTGAACCGGGAACAACTCTGCGCGCTGATACCGCACGCCGGTGACATGTGCCTGCTCGACAGCGTCACCCGGTGGGATGAGGACACTATTGCCTGCACCGCTATCAGCCACCGGGACATGACCAATCCGTTGCGCGCGGAGGGTCACTTGCCTGCGGTCTGCGCCATCGAATTCGGTGCCCAGGCGATGGCGGTACACGGTGGTTTGCTGGCGGCCGGCGCGGCGCGCCGGGGGTTTCTTGCCTCGGCGCGTAATGTCCAGTTGCACATTGACCACCTGGACCAGTGCGGGCCGGTGCTGACCGTGCAGGCCACGCGCCTGCTGCACAACGAGACCAATCAAATGTATGAATTCAGTGTGCGCGACGGGGATCGGCTGGTGGCATCCGGCCGGGCCGCGGTGTTTTTGCAATGACCAGGGAGAGATCATGAAACGAGCATTAGTGACGGGTGGCAGCGGCGGCATCGGCGCGGCGGTGGCGATGGCACTGGGACAACAAGGCCTGCATGTGATCGTGCATGCCAACAGTAATTTGGACAAAGCCGAGTCCGTGGCCGCGCGCATTCGCGATGCCGGCGGTTCGGCGCAGAGTCTGGCATTCGATGTTACCGATGCCGCCACCTGCCAGCAAACCCTGGAGGCGTTGACCGCCGATGAACCGGTGCAGGTGCTGGTCAATAATGCCGGTATCCATAAAGACGCGCCCATGGCGGGCATGTCCCAGGAGCAGTGGCGCAGCATCATTGATGTCTCGCTCAACGGTTTTTTCAATGTCACCCAACCCCTGCTCATGCCCATGATCCGCAGCCGTTGGGGCCGTATCATCAATATGTCCTCAGTGGCCGGCATCGTCGGCAACCGGGGGCAGGCTAATTACGCCGCCGCCAAGAGCGGGCTGCATGGCGCCAGCAAATCGCTGTCCATTGAGTTGGCATCGCGCAATATCACGGTCAACGTGGTGGCGCCCGGCATTATCGAAACGCCGATGACGGAACAGGTGTTCAGCAAGGAGCAAATCAACGCCCTGGTACCGATGAAACGTGCCGGCAAGCCGGAAGAGGTGGCGTCCCTGGTGGCGTTTCTCGCGTCCGAGCAGGCATCCTATATTTCCGGACAGGTGATCGCGGTCAGCGGCGCCATGGTTTGATATGAATGACGAATGATGTAGCACAGACAGCGCCGAAAAGTATCGCGGTGCTGCGCTTGTCGGCGCTGGGCGACGTCATCATGACGGTGCCGCTGTTGCGCACTTTGCAGCAGGCGTATCCGAATACGCGCTTATACTGGATCGTGTCCAAGCCATTTCAGACCATCGTTGAAGGTCTGTCCGGCGTGGAGCTGATCGTCATCGACAAACCCCGCGGCGTGTTTTCCCTGTGGCAGTTGTACCGACAATTGCGCGCCTACGATTTCGACTGGCTGCTGGTGCCCCAGGCGAGCATGCGCGCAAACCTGGTGACGTCGGTGATCAGGGCCCGGCGCAAGATCGGTTTCGATACTTTGCATGCCCGGGATTTCCAGAAATGGTTTGTCAGCGAATACGTGCCCGCCCAGCGCGAGCATCTGATCGACAGTTTTCTGCGCTTCGCCACCTATCTCGGGGTGACCCGGCTGCTGGTCGAGTGGGATTTACCGCTGCGGGACGATGAAACCGCCTGGGCACGGGACAAGCTCGGCGCGTGCACCGGCATCAAGCTGGCGGTCGGACTCGCGGCCAGCAAACCGGAGCGTAACTGGCCGGTGGAGCGTTACCGGGAAGCACTGAATCGCATAGCAGAGCAGTGGGATATTACCGTGGTGTTAATCGGCGGCCCCGGCGCCAGTGAGCGGGAAAAGGCTGAATCCTTGAAAAATGGCCTGCAGGCGCCGGTTTGTGACCTGGTGGGGCAATCAAATTTGCGCCAACTGGCTGCCCTGTTGGGCCAAGTCGAGGTATTATTGGCTCCAGACACCGGGCCGTTGCACATAGCCCAGGCCATGGGTACGCCGGTGGTCGGCTTGTACGCAGTGGCGCCCGCGGACAAGACCGGACCCTATGTGGAGCCCCAGTGGACCGTCAATGTGTTCGACGAGGCGGTGCGCACGATTTTAAAACGCCAGCCCGAGGGTGTGAGCTGGCGCCAACGGGTGCATGACGATCGCGCCATGCGCTTGATACAGGTGCAAGATGTGGTTGACCGGCTGCGTGCTTTGTTCGCTGATCGGGGCTTGCCCCCAAAACCGGTTGTTTCGAAACTTTCCGCAGGACCAAAGTAATGAGTTTACAAATACTTGATCTCGAACCCCTGAAAAAACACGCGCTGACCACCGAGCCCTTTCCGTTCATGGTGGTCGAAGGCACGTTCAAAGCAGAGGCCATTCCGCAATTGACCCGCGACTTTCCGGACATTACCAACGCCGGTTTATATCCCGCCGATGTGCTGGACATGGGACCCGCCATGCATAAGCTTATCGAAGAACTGAGCAGCGACGATTTTCGCCGGGTACTGGAAGAAAAATTCGGCATGGACCTCAAGGACCGACCCCCCATGGTGACCCTGCGCAAGTATGCGCGTTTTAAAGACGGCCGCATCCATGCCGACACCGACAGCAAGGTGGTCACGATCCTGCTGTACCTCAATGAAACCTGGCCCCATGAGGGCGGGCAACTGCGATTTCTGCGCAGCCCCGACGACCTGGAGAGCACGATCGAGGAAATCACCCCGCTGGCGGGCACCATGGTGATATTCAAGGTCACCCCCAACGGCTGGCACGGCCACGTCAAGCACGTGGGTGAGCGCCGGGTGCTGATGCTGAACTACATGGTGAATCAAGACCTGTGTGACCGGGAACTGAAACGCCACCGCTTCTCCGCCAAGGTGAAAAACTTCAAGCATATGGTGGGCATGGCTTAAACTGTTGGTCACCTGCCGACCGCGCGCCTTACCAGTGCTTTTTTTGCGTAGGGTGTGTATTACGCACCGTGATTTTTGGCAAAAATGGCGCCGTGGTCAGTTTACTCCGCCGGCCTTGTTAACACAGAGATCTTCCTCCGCAACATCATAAAACTTGATGTTGCGGGGAAAGCCCCGGCCCATGCGACGCGGCCATGCGCATCGATAGCAGAAATTGCAGAAGGGACATACGTGCACTTTATCGTGAAGCACATCAAATGGATTATGCTGGTATCAGGTTTACTCACTTGCACAATGTTTTACGCGGTGCTTGCCCCGCAAGCGGCTTTGGACAGTACATTCGGTGCATCTCTAAGTGGTTCACTTGCGGAGATTGTCGTGCGAAGTTGGGGTGTGTTGGTTACCCTGATTGGAGTTATGCTCATTTATGGTGCTTTGCAACCGGTCCATCGAACATTTATTCTGGTTATTACTACTGTCAGTAAAGTGTCCTTCGTCGGGCTTGTGCTTTCCATTGGCAATCAGTTCCTGGACAAGGCCGGGGTCACGATTATCTTTGATTTCCTCGTCAGTATAATTTTCATCGTTTATCTGGTTGCGGTCTACCAGAAATCCAGTCTTGCGGCCGAGCAAGCAGCTTAAGTGATGGTTGGGGTGAGGTCTTTCGCTGCAATATCATAAATTTTGATGTTACTGCGAAAGACTTGACCCCAGTCGCTTCTATTATGCCGCTTCAGGTTGCACAAGGACACTCTTGTGTCGGTCCCGGAACTGAGGTGTACTTGCCGCTCGATTTGTAAAATAGTTTTCGGCTGATATGTTAGATCCTATTCAATTGGCAATCGGAAAAATCTTCAAATCCGAATCGGGGCGCGTGCTCGCGAGCCTCATCCGCATTCTCGGCGATCTGCAACTGGCGGAAGATGCGCTGCAGGATGCATTTGCCATCGCCATCGAAAAATGGCCGACCGAGGGTATCCCGAAAAATCCCGGCGCGTGGTTAATTTCCGCCGGAAAGTTCCGGGCTATCGATGCTATCAGAAGAATCGGGCGTGGCCAGGAACTCATCGCCGAACAATTGTATCTTGATGAAGAGCACGCCAAAGCGGATTCCGTCGCACCCGTGGAGTGGGAGCGCCATATTATCGAAGATGATCAGCTACGGTTGATATTTTTCTGTTGTCATCCTATGTTGCCGTTAGATTCCCGGATTGCCCTGGCGCTGCGGGAGGTGTGCGGCATGAGTACCTTGGAAATCGCTCGGGCCTATCTGGTCCCCATCGAAACTATCAAAAAGCGCATCACCCGAGCTAAAGGGCTTATTAAAGAGAAAAAAATCCCGTATGAAATCCCCGCGACGCCAGAGCTAAGCGCGCGCATGTCCGCTGTGCTGCATGTCATTTATCTGGTGTTTAATGAAGGTTACAGCGCCAGCTCAGGAGAAGATCATCTGCGCATGGCTCTTACCGAAGAAGCCATTTTTTTAAGCCGGCAGCTGGTGGCCTTGATCGCTACGCCGGAAAGCCTGGGATTGCTCGCTTTGCTGTTGTTGCAGGAATCGCGGCGCGAGGCACGCACCACCAAAGCGGGCGATCTCATTCCGCTGGAAGAACAGGACCGCATGTTGTGGGATCAGGCGTTAATCCAGGAGGGCGTGTTACTGATGCAAACGGCCGTGCAGTCAGGCCGGCTGGGCCCCTACACGCTGCAGGCGGCCATTGCGTCGGTACACGCGCTCGCGGACTCCGTTGAAAACACCCAGTGGGCATTGATTATCAATTACTACGACATGTTGTTGGCCATCCATCCGTCCCCGGTGGTGGCGCTGAACCGGGCTATCGCAGTCGGCATGCATGAGGGTCCCGAAATTGGTCTTGCCCTGATCGATGAACTCATGGCCGATAAAAAACTCGGATTCTATCCTGTCATCTACGCCGCCCAAGCGGATTTCTGTAAAAAATTAGGGTTAAAAGACAAGGCTATTAATGCATATCAACAGGCCATCGCCTTAGCGCGCCAGGAACCTGAAAAAAGATACCTGAAAAAACAACTTTCCAATATGTTGTGACTATTTTTCGCTGGTATGTCCCTTTGCACCAATCCCGTTCGACTATAGATGAACAAGACAAAATGCCATGTTTGATGGTATGTAGTTGCTTGGATTTCAATTATTTTGTCGCTTGTCACTGCAAAGGAGCTAACAATGCAATTTTTCGTGTATTTCACTATGACCGAAGGCGCGCCCATGACTCCTCCCTCGGCCGAAGGCATGGCTAAGATGGGTAAGTTCATGGAGAAATCTTTTTCGTCAGGAAAAATCGTGGCCACGGGCAAGCTGCCGCGCGAGGTTACCAATATTCAGTTGGAGAAAGGAGAATTTTCCATCTCCGATGGCCCCTTTATCGAGGGCAAGGAACTGATTCCCGGCTTTACCGTGATCAGCGCCGATTCCAAACAGGAGGCGGTCGCATGGGCGAAGGAGCTTCGGGAATGCATGGGTAACGGTACGCTGAGAATGGCACAACTGGCCGGTACCGGTCCGGAGGACATGAAAATGAAACCAGCGAGTTAAACAGCCGCCGTTTGCCAGGCTTTCCCTGCAGCCTCATGAATCTTGATGTTGCGGGGAAAGACTGACCCCCGTGGCCCGTGGAAAATCGGTTTGGTATCAGGAATTTTAGCGCCATTCTGCGCGTTTCTGACCCCCAAGAGACCGACGGGCGCTATCCATTCTTTATCTTTAAGAGTGCCAGGCTTAAAGTTGACGTTAACAGCCTGACTCTTCAACCAGGACAAAACGAACATTTAACAAAATTGCCGTCATCCGCGGTGCGTTCCCGTTACTTCAACTCACCAGCTACACTAAAGTCCGGACGGGAAGCTGGCATAGACGTACGGTAACCAGTTTGATATGAAGTCATCACCAAATTGATACTGGCTCCGGATTGTTTTACTCAAGAAATATACGCACATTTGTTCTTCTGTGAACATGCTGCGTAATTTGCTTTCAATCTTCTGCTCGGCTTCAGTTAGATGCTAAACCAGTCTTGGCAATTTCAACTCCGATATTTCACTGGTAATGTTAGTTTCGGGTATATGCATACATAATCGGTAACACATGATAGCCAAAATCCAGTCCAAATATATAAATTCGGGAGATTTTACACCTGCTTCCTTTCTGATTTTTACGAGTTCTGGTGATTCGAAAAATGTTTTTGCATTATTAATTGATGACCAGCGAGAAAAATGTACTATTTTATTAGAGTCTTCTGGGTATCTTAAAAGCTGATAACTGATTTCACCTGCATTCTTTCTTATTGTTGCCGCATTATCGAATACTTTTTTCCATGCAATGTAATCTTCGACTTCATGAATTATTAATACGTACTCCATTTGCGACCACGTCCTTCTATTTGTAAACATAGCGATTAAACTCAGCCGCGCCGCTTTTTGGCGTCGGCTGGAGTGCCGTGTGTACGCCCAGCATGGGCATGAACTCATGAGGTGAAAGTCCTCTGTAGGAAAATCACCGTCGAAAACCATAAGGTAATTAGACGCCAACGACTAGTGAATGGCAAGGGCCGGATTGTGAGGTCTGGTCTGGAGGAAGCCGGCCGCAAAACTGCGAGCTGATGAACAAAAACATCATATGAGGCGTAGGCTGGAGGCGAGATGGCACAAGACATCGAA
>JAHECY010000098.1 GCA_024641505.1 Gammaproteobacteria bacterium | reverse complement strand
GGGACTGACCAATGAGGGGTACACCTGTATGATGATTAAAGCATATCAAAAATCCATGATTAGCGTCGTCGCCCTGGTAATGGGCTTGCCCATGACATCCTATGGCGCTTTGATTAGCGGCTCAACCCCGGTCAACGGTGCTGAGAAGGTGAGTGTACAAAGTGCTATTACCGTGACATTGAGCATGCCGGTAAAAGCCGACGCCATCGATACCAGCCATGTCATCTTGACCCACGTTTCGGGCGTCCCGGTAAAGGGCACGCTGGCCTACAACACTACCACTGGCAGCTTGACCTTCACTCCTGCACGCCCTCTGGCCCATGACAGCAATTATCGACTGACGCTGCAGCAGTTGACCGACAATGCCGGCAACCCTCTGGCCACGGAAAGCATCAGTTTCAAGACCTTTATCAATCCGATCAAACGCTCGGTCACCTACAAAAACGGCGCTATCGCCAACTATAACGATTTCGCCAATACGCCGGCGGGCAAACTGGAATTGCGCACCCGATTCAGCAGCGCCGGCGACGGTAATACCTGGTTTGATGGCAATGACGTCGCCAATAACCGGGTCGCCTATCAGTACGATACCCACGGCAATAGAATACTGGAAACCTACTATCAGGATGCGGGTGCCGATGGCAAGTGGGGCTCCGCCGATGACACCATAGGGTCTTATTTCTCGATGACCTATGATGCCAACAATAACGTTACCCGGGAAGTCGGCGGTAATAACGCCGGACCGGATCAAACCTGGCATACGGCGGATGATGGCGCGTCTTACCATGCTTCACGCTCCTACGACAATCTCGGGCAACCGATTAACAGTGTTCGTTACAACGGCGCAGGCGCTGATGGTGTATTGTTCACGCCGGATGACAGCATCGAATTTTACGAAGTTTTCACCCGCGACAGTCATGGTGACCTGGACGGCTCCATCCGCTACGGCGGCCCTGGCAAAGATAACGCCTGGCTGACCGCGGATGATGCTGTCATTTCCTATTCCGCCAAGGCTTACAACGCAGACGGCACCTTGCTGGGCCAGGCGGCATATACCGCCGCGGGCAGCGATGGTCAATGGTTTACGGTTGATGACGTGGTGTCTAGCTACAGCCAGGCCAGCTACACCGAAGACCGCACCAGCTACGCGTATTACTATGATGCGGGCGCTGACGGCGTGTGGTTCACCAAGGATGACGTGATCAACTACTATTCGCTGTATGACAAGAACAGCAGCGGCAACCGCGATCGTTATGCGCGTCTCACCAGCGCGGGCGGCGATGGCATCTGGGGCAGTGCCGATGACGACGTGGAATTCTATGTGCTCTACAGCTACGACACCAAAGGCAATCTCACCCAGTTCGTCAAGTATTCCAATATGGGAAGTGACGGCAAGTGGTATACCAACGACGATGTCATTGACTCCTACGAGCAATATGCGTTGGATGTCCAGGGCAACAAAACCACCCAGGCCCGCTATGAGGGCGCCGGCGCCGACCGTAAATGGTTTACCACCGACGACAACCTGGTGGAAGTCATCGAATACGACACGCAGCTGTAACTCAACCCGCATGGTAAGTGAAAAAGGCGGGGAAGCCCCGCCTTTTTATTGAATCCGGAAATCACATGCAGCACCATGAATAGGCTCAATCAACGTTACTGTCGGAAATCCGTGATGCTGCGCCGTTTAGGCGCTACCGCCCTAGCGGCGACATTGGCGCTGTTCGCGATTTTCGGCCATAGCCAGGCCGCAACCACGGTTCAGGAATATCAACTGACCAGCGCGGACGGCACCATTTTACCGGTGCAACGTTACCCGACGGCAGGTGACACACTGGCGCTGTGGCTAACATCCGGTTTTGGCGCGGAACAACGCACAAATCTCATCGCCGAGCAGTTGGCGGCAAAGCATATCGAAGTCTGGCAAATCGATCTAGCGGATGCTCTGTTCCTGCCAAACGGTGCGGAACAGATGCGAACGATCAATGCGGGCTACGTCATGGAACTGCTGCAACTGGCGCACCAGGAAACCGACAAAAAAATTCTCGCCATTGCCGGCTCCTACAACGCTATCCCCTTGTTGCGTGGTATCCGCCTGTGGCAAAGTCAAACGCCGGCGACTCCGTACCTGATCGGCGCACTCTTGTTGTCGCCCAATCTTTACGCCACACTGCCCTCGCTGGGTTTGGCGCCTGAGTATGTACCGGTGGTAAAAGCCACCAATATACCATTAGTCATATATCAGGATGAGCGGCGCGGCAACCGCTGGTTCCTTGAGCAGTTAGTCGCCGCGCTGAAAGTCGGTGGCAGTGCGCCTATCCTGCATGTCATGCCAGGAGTTTCCGGTTTGTTATTCAGCGGTGACGCCACACCGGAGACATTGCAAGCGGTCAACGAGATGCCCGATAACATTATCGCCAGTATCGACGTACTGGCTAAACAAAATCTGCCGCTGACCGCCGCCCCTATGCCAAATTCCTATCTACCCATGGGCAGCGGCGTTGATGATCGCCTGAAAAATTTTAGAGGCAAATTTGCACCACATCCCATCGATCTCGTGCAATTATCAGGCGCCAGGTACCGGCGCACCGACTATCGCGGGCAGGTGACCCTGGTGAATTTCTGGGCCACATGGTGCCCACCCTGCGTGCAGGAAATTCCGTCGCTGAATCGCCTGAAAGCCGCGATGGCGGATCTGCCGTTCGAAGTTATTTCCATCAACTACGCGGAGCAGGCTGCATCCATCAGTGAGTTCATGCACCAGGTGCAAGTCGACTTTCCCGTGTTATTGGATACTACCGGGGAATTTGCTGCGGCCTGGAAGGTAGTGGCATTTCCTTCCACTTATGTGATTGGACCAGACGGCGACATCCACTATGGGGTGAATGCCGCAATTCATTGGGATGATCCAGAGGTAATCAATAAGATTAAAGCGTTACTACAAAACCCACCGCTGAAATAGCGTGGATGGTCATGGAAATCTAGCGCCGGCGGCTGTAGCCACCCTTCTTGGTACGTTTTTTCTCTTCGTTGACCCGCAGTGGCTTACCCTTGAATTCGATACCATTCAATCCTGCCATGGCGGCCCGGGCTTCGTGTCCTTCCATATCTACGGTAGCGAATCCGCGGCACTTGCCACTGAACACATCATGGCTCAGTTTGACATCCCGCACTTTGCCAAATTGCGAAAAAAGGGCACACAAATCGTCTTCGTTGGTGTCGGGGGCCAAATTGGCAACAAACATAGTTTTCATGGGCTACCTCCTGATACGTATCAGCTCTAAGGCTGAAAAAGAGTATTGATATCTATAATGACACCCTTCCTCAACTTATTAATTTTATTACAATATTGGATCAACAGCGCAAGTTCAAGCCGTCCCGGGCTTGCTTCTGCCGCGTTAGAATGGGGAGACACAATACCTAACGGTGATTGCCGGTCATCATGCCACCACAAGTCAAGTGGTATCTTCGTAGCGCGAGAACCAACAATGAGGGGCCAAACATACCACAGCATCCTCCTTCACAGCTAAACAATTATCGATAAAAGCTAAAAAAATAATTGGTGTTTCAGGAAAAAGTAGAGTAGAGTCCTAGGGAGCTGCAGATTGAGCAGCGGTGCTTTGGTCGGTCCCATCTTGCGTAACCTCCGAAATTTCCGTGTCATCACCCTGCAGCAGGTCAAGTTGTTAGGTTCATTGTTATTTCAAAGGTAAGTAGAATGTCTAAAGGTACTGTAAAGTGGTTTAACGAATCCAAGGGCTACGGTTTTATTGCACAAGACAACGGTGGTGCTGATGTATTTGTTCACTTCCGCGCGATACAAGGCAATGGTTTCAAAACCTTGCAAGAAGGCCAAAGCGTGACTTTCGATATCGAGCAGGGCCCCAAGGGTCCCCAAGCGAGCAATGTAGTCGCCCAGTAAGCCATACGGAATACTGATTTTATAAAGGCCCCACCAATAAGTGGGGCTTTTTTTATGCCGCCGATGAACGTTCTTGCCAATATCAGTGGCAGTCGCTCATCATGTGCGCTTTATGCGTTCCAAGGCGTGCCCACTTCCCGTATATTTTGCACGTATTACGCGCCGCTGTTACGCTAACTGCGGCGGCTTTGTCGGAAAATCAAATACCGGTGCGTGGTGATACGCACCCTATCCATCAACGCAGCCCCTCGGTGCCGATCATCACCGGCTGTAGGTTGCATATTACCCACCGCCGTTGCTCGGGCCAGGAACAACGCACCCAGGCATCTTCCTGACAGTTCACTGGAGTGAGATAGCATCAACCTTTGGGTTGTTTGTGACTGGGATCATGAGGATTAAAGAAAATAAAATCCATACCACCGTCTTCGATCTCCACATAATCCAGTATGGCGTCCTCGAGTAAATCAACACAGTGCGCCGCCACCAGGATATCGACACCTTCAATATGCGCGCGCTGGTCCGCGTCCGCCGGTTCGTCGAACCCCATGCCATATTCGTAAGAACCATCATCCTCGATTTTCGCGGCGATCCTCAATGCCATACCTTCTGCGTCGTTCTCCCGGGCGATATTCCTGATCTGGTCCGCTGCTGCTTTGGTTACTTTAATCATGCCGATTACCCTGCCCTCGTCATTAGTACATCAGCCGTGAGCTGATACAAAGTTGAGAAAATGTTCCACCCAATGATAGGCGTCGGTATCCCGCAAATGGGTATACGACGCCAATACATTTCGATACACGATACCATCGTGTTTACCATCAATCCCCGTTCCGCGCTGCACGGTGTACGCAAACTGTAACTGGGAATCGATATTTTCCAGACTGGAATAATGAAACTCATGCGCCGGAATACCGTAGCTCAATCCGTGCGTGCCATGCCAGGGATGCTTTGCCGCGGTTTGCAGCCGCACATAACCGCGCCCCATTGGTTTGTCGGTCATCACCACATCCGCCGGTAACGCACCCACCATGGCTCGATCCTGGTCATGCCAACGGATGCGCCGGCACAAATACATCAAGCCCCCACATTCCGCGTATACCGGCAGGCCGTGTTCAATCCTGGTTTTAATCTCGGCACGTAACGCCTTGTTGGCCTCCAAAGCGGCTAAATGGGTTTCCGGAAAACCGCCACCAATAAACAAACCATGTATATCCGGCATGCGCGCATCGTTTATGGCATCGATAAAAACGAGATCAGCACCGCCGGCGCGCAACGCGTCCAAATCGCCGGGATAATAAAATCCGAATGCCGCATCTCTGATAACACCAATACGCAACCCGGAATGCTGAGCCTGAGTGTGCGCGGACAGGTTCGACACCGCCGGCAACACGGGGGCGGTACCGGCAACCGCTTGTACCCGCGCGAGATCCACCTGCTCACTGATACGCGCGCCGATATAATCGATTTGCGCCGCCGCCGCGCCGGATTCGTTACTCGGGATCAATCCGAGATGACGTTCCTTGATCTCAAGTTGCGGATCACTTAACACCGCACCCAGTACCGGCACATCCGTGTAGTGTTCAATCACCGCGCGCAACTTGCTTTCATGACGGCGGCCTCCGAGCTTATTGAGTATCACGCCGGCGATATTCACCTGTGGGTCAAATGCCTGATAGCCCAGGATCAACGGCGCCACACCCCGGGTCATACCCCGGGCGTCGAGCACCAGAATCACTGGTGCCTGCAATAACACCGCCAGCGCCGCATTGCTGTTGCTGCCATCCAGATCCAGACCGTCGTACAGACCCTTATTGGCCTCGATCAACCCGAATTGCGCGGATGCCAGCTTACGCGCGCATAAGCTGCTGATTTCCTCCCGACTCATGGTATAGAAATCGAGATTGTAGCAGGCGCGAGCGCTGGCTTGTCCCAACCACATGGGATCGATGTAGTCGGGACCCTTCTTGAAGGGCTGGACAACAACGCCACTGCGCCGCAGAGCGGCGCATAAACCAATGCTGATGGTAGTCTTGCCGGAAGATTTGTGAGCCGCAGAAATCAATACATGGGGCATGGGGCAGCCCTCACCGGGCGAGTGGCATCAAGCCCCGGAAGCGGTGGCACCGCCTGCGGTATCTGGACGATAATGGGGATCGATGTCCTTATCAGCCAAGCTCAAGGGCAAAAAGCGCAACACTTTAACCCCGAAAGCGACGATGGTCAGCGCGAAAGCCACGCCGCCCATACCAAGCAAAATCTCAGGCAAGCTGGGCCGGTAAACATTGACGACACCATCGGAGAAATCACTGACCACTTCATAGCCGGGAAACATGACCAATGGATAAGCCTGACCGCCGATGATGATGACATACATCATGGCCAAACCACCAAGAATGACCAGACCGGCGCTTACGGCTACCACTTCCGAGCGGGAAGAACCGGAGAAGTTGAGCAACAACAAGGGCAGCACGGAACCAACAAACACGTAACCCACCCAGAACATCATGGTGTAAATACCACCGTCACGAAGAATGAAAGACTCGATGCCGTGATGTTCCGTGGCATACAGATTGGTGACATGGAAAATTGCGACCAGGAACAGTACCGCCAGCACAAATAAGCTCAGCAGACTGCGCATGCGATCGACGATAACTTCGCCCATGGGACGTCCGGTTCCCCAGAAACTCACGAACAGCACCAGAATGAAAACCGCCAGACCGAATGAAAACGACATGACAATGAACATTGGCGCCATGATAGCGGCATCGTAAAACTGGCGGGCCACCAGAAATCCGAAAATGGAGCCGGTACCAGTCGTCAGAATCAGACGCCATACGAACGCCACCATGCCCGCGGCTTTGGTATAGGTGTTCATGCGGCGCTCCATCAACATCCAGAGATACACCGCCACCACCGCCAGAAAACCGTTATAAAGAAAAATGTTCCAGGCGAAAATGGATTTGAAATTGTAGTTGGTCATGGCGACGATCAACCGGTCCGGATGCCCCAGATCCAGCACCAACACCACCAGCCCCCCCACCAGCAGGGCTATCGCCAGCAATCCGGACAATGGCGCCAAGGGTTTGTAGACAACCTTGCCGAATACCGATGAAATGGAAGCCACGTTCAACGCCCCGGAAGCGGCGACAATCAGAAACACGGCGAACACATGCGGCATGCCCCAAACGATTTGGTTATTCATGCCGGTAACATGATGGCCTTGATGTTCCATATAGATGGCGGCGCCCAGACCCAGGGCGACCAGGCCGCCGAGGATGACCAGTAACGCCACATAGGCCGAACTCTTACCTTCGATTTCACGACACACGGGATATTTCATTGCGACCTGGCCCCTGAATACTCGATTTGTACTTTAGATTCCTTGATACCGCACGCCCAGGTTCAACCCAAGGTCTCCACGAATTTCCATGCTCTGCACCTCGCGCAGTCGCTGTGATATCTCGCTCTGCGGATCATTCATATCGCCGAACACCATGGCGCCTTCATCGCAAGCGCTGACACACGCCGGTGACTGGCCCTTGTCCACACGGTGCACACAGAAGGTACAGCTCTCCACGGTACCCTTGCCTCTCGGGGCATGGGCTTTCTGATCGGTGATATCCTCATGAATGAACGAGCGCGCCTTGTACGGACAGGCCATCATGCAATATCGGCAACCGATACAAATATGCTTGTCCACCAATACGATACCGTCCGCGCGCTTGAACGACGCGCCCGTGGGGCAAACGTCTACGCACGGCGGTTCGGCACAGTGCTGACACAACATCGGCAGCGAAGTGGTATGACCGGTCTGTTTGTTCTTGAGCGTGACTTTGCGTATCCATTGGGCGTCGATCTCCGGACGACCGGTGCGTGTGAGACCGTTCTCCACCTCGCAAGCCTTGACGCATTTATCGCAGCCGGTTTTGCATTTACCGCTGTCGACCAACATGCCCCAGCGTACTTTGCTGGTCACCGCTTCGTCGGCGGGTCGGGCATTGGCCACCGTATGCAAGAACACCCCGGGCGCGATCACGCCAGCGGCGAGCACCGCCGTGGAACGCTCCAGGAAACGGCGTCGGTATTGGTCGATATTGGTGTCGTTATTGGCCATTCCGGTCACCTGTCAACTTGATCTCGGGCTTTGAATTGTGACATTGAAAACAGTCGATGCTGACGGCTGCGTAACGGTGGCACACACTGCAGAAATGCTTGGGACTCTCCACGGACACGGGCATGCCGTCATCACCCTTTACCGCGTGGCACTCAATACATTCCTTGAGACTATGCTTCTTGGTACGAATGCCCCGATGCATGGTGTCATCGCGCTGGTGCAGGATGAACTCCATGTGGTTGGTGCGCATCATGGCGGTATCTTCCACACATTGCTGGCCCTTGCCCTTGGGAATTTCCGGCACCGGCGTTCCCGCCCAAACCGGCGTGACAAGGAAAAGCAATACTGCAACCCGCATCATAATACGCACCCCCGGCATCAGTTTACTCGCCCAGGCCCATCTTGATGTAACCCGTCGGGCACACATCGGCGCAGATATGACAACCGATGCAACGGTTGTAATCCGTGTACACGTACCGGCCCATGGTGGATTCCGACTTCGGGGTCCGATGTACCGCATCCTGCGGGCAGAAAATGACGCAGTTATCGCATTCGAAACACATACCGCAGCTCATGCAGCGGTCGGCTTCCGCTTTGGCCTGCTCCTCGCTCAACCCTTCCACCCGTTCTTCGAAATGCCCCAGAACTTCTTCCGCGTTGGGCACGGTTTCCGAGCGCTTGTTGCGTTCTTCATATTCAAAGTGACCCAGGAATAACTCGCTGGACGGAATCACCAACTGGTAGGAACGGTCTTCGTAGTTGTGTACAGCGAAACCACCCACCGCCTTGCCGTCCTCGGAAGTACCACGCACCCCGCGATCGATCGGGCGGGTTTCAGTGTCGCCAACCGGCGTGTAGTGAGTAGGCTCCAAACCGGTTTCACGCAGCTTGTTGAGCAGATTGAAATGGTGCACATCCACTTTGGGACGCTTACCCTGTTCTTCATGCTTCAGGTAATGATCGATACTTTCCACGGCCACGGAAGCCTGACCGATAACGGTGGTCAACAAATGTGGGCGGATGATATCGCCGGCGGCGAAAAAGCCCGGTTTGTTGGGGACCTGGTAGTGTTTGTCGGCGCTGATCAGTCCCTTGCCATTGTCAAAACCTTCCATGCCCTGGAAGTTACCCACCTGACCAATGGCGGACACAATCAGATCGGCATCAATCACAAAATCGGTACCGGGTTTTTCATTGGCCTTGCCGCCTTCGTATACCAGTTCCCGAACTTTGAGCCCGGTGGCGCGACCATCCGCACCCTTGATAACTTCCACCGGCGTCAGGCAACCGCGGATATCGACCCCTTCACGCAGCGCGTCTTCGATTTCATGCTGCGCCGCGGTCATGTTATCCAGCGGGTGGCGCGAAATCAGGGTTACTGCGGCGCCTTCACGCGCGGCGATGTCCATGACATCGTGGGCGGTATGACCGAGCACTACGTTTTCCGGACGGTCTTTTTCCGTAATGTTGGTGATATGTCCCAGACGACGGGCAACGGACGCCACGTCGATGGAAGTATCGCCGCCACCGATAACCAGTACGCGGCCTGCAACAGTTTTCAAGCGACCGTCATTGAACGCATCCAGGAACGCCACGCCGGAAATACAGTTTACGGCATCGGCGCCGGGCACCGGGATATTACGACCGGACTGAGCGCCAATGGTAAACAGCACGGCGTCAAATTTCTTTTCCAACTCGTCCATGCTGATGTCACGGCCGACCCGGGTATTCATTTTCACTTCCACGCCCATGTCGATGATACGGCGGATTTCACCGTCCAGTACGTCACGGGGAGTACGGTAACCGGGAATCCCATAGCGCATCATGCCGCCCAGCTCACGGTGATCATCAAAAATGGTGCAACCGTGGCCCAGCAGGCGCAGTTGATAAGCGGCGGCCAGACCGGCGGGACCACCACCGATGATGGCGATTTTCTTGCCGGAATCCTTGGCAGCGGCCTTGAACTTGAAACTCTGACTCAATGCATGGTCACCGATGAATTGTTCCACGGCATTGATGCCCACATGGTCTTCCACCTGGTTGCGGTTACAGCCGTCTTCACAGGGTGCCGGGCACACGCGGCCCATGATCGCCGGAAACGGATTGGCGGTGGTGGAACGGCGGAATGCATATTCCTGCCAAGTCATATCCTTGGCGGGTTTTTCAATACCACGCACGACGTTGAGCCAGCCGCGAATATCCTCACCGGACGGGCAACTCCCCTGACAAGGCGGCGTTTGGTGCATATAGGTAGGACATTTATGCGTGGTGTCCGCGACAAAGATACGCTCGCGCCCGGGCAGCGGATTGTCATCGCCGTCCTTGTAACGTCTGAAAGTGTGACCTTGTCTCGCTTTACTTGGAGTTGCCATGGTTTTTTTCTCCCGGTCCTGAATCTAGCTGTTACGCCTGAAATTACTGAGTTTAGTCTTTACCGCCAAGAACAATGGCATCACCCACCACATGGTGCAGGCTGGTGATCATGTTCATGCTGTGTTTGTAATAAGGTAGTGTTTTGGCGAATTGAGTTTTACAAATCGCGCAGATCGCCACCAGGGTATTCACGTCGTTATCGTCCACCACCTGCTTCAATGCCTGCATGCGCGGCATCGCGCCTTTGACACGCAATTCCATCAAATCATCGGTCAACAGGCCGCCACCACCGCCGCAGCAGAAGGTGTTTTCATGAATCGTTTCCGGCGCCATGTCGAAAAAATTATTGGCCACGGTTTTGAGTATTTCGCGCGGGATAATGAACTGGCCACCCGGCATATTACCCATGCGCGAGGCGCGCGCCACGTTACAGGAATCGTGAAACGTGATACGGCGATGATCGTTGGCTTCCTTGTCGATCTTGAGAGCGCCGCGCTTGAGCAAATCATAGGTTAATTCGCAAATATGCTGCGGTGCCGGATATTTGGGATCGAGAAAATCGAAGGGCCCGATCAAGGTGTTCCAGAAACTGTAGGCCACCCGCCAGGCATGACCACACTCACCCACCACGATGCGCTTCACGCCCAGCTCCAGAGCCGCTTCCCGGATGCGCATGGCGGTACGCTTCAGATTGTCATGGCTGCCGATAAACATGGAAAAATTGGCGGCTTCCGACGCATAGGAACTTACCGTCCAGCTGATGCCGGCCTGATGAAACACCTTGCCATAGCCGATCAAGCCGTCGATATGAGGTTCGGCGAAGAAATCCGCGGAAGGCGTGATCAACAGTACTTCGGCGCCTTTCTGATTTACCGGGAAGCGCACATCCACACCGGTATCTTCCTTGACGTCCTCTTCCAGGCCTTCCAGGGTGTCGATCAAGGCAGGCCCGGGCAAGCCGAGGTTATTGCCAACCTTGTGCACCTTACCCAGAATCTCATTGCAATATTTCTGGCCAACGCCGATCGCGTCCAGTACTTCGCGCCCGGCCATGGAAATTTCCGCGGTATCGATACCATAGGGGCAGAATACCGAGCACCGGCGGCACTGTGAGCACTGGTGAAAATAACTGTACCACTGGTCGCGCACTTCTTCGGTGAAATCGATGGCGCCGACCAGCTTGGGAAAATATTTACCGGCGAAGGTAAAGTGACGGCGATAAACGCCGCGCAATAAATCCTGGCGCGCCACCGGCATGTTGTTAGGGTCTTCCGTGCCCAGGTAATAATGGCACTTGTCGGTACAGGCGCCGCACTTCACGCAAATATCCAGAAACACCTGCAAAGCCCTGGATTTGCTCACCAGTTCGCCCAGCTTCGCCACGGCCACATCATGCCAGTTTTCAACCAGCTCGCCCGGAAAACCGACACTCGCCTGGTGGTCCGGTTTCGCCAGATAGGGCTTGCTGTGCGCCATGGCGCCCGGCTTGATATGGGGAATGAGAGGATATTCTCTTATTTCCGGTGTTTGAAAATCAGCCATCGGTACGACCCCGCCTCTCTATTTCGCTGACCAGCCGGCCACATGCCGTACTTCGCGCGGATTATCCGTCTGGTTCCGGGTGGGACTGAAAAATAACCCGGGCGCATGCAACAGTTTACTGATCGGAAAGATAAACATCAGCAGTAACACCAGGCTCAAATGGGTTATCAACAAGGGATTACCCGGCAGCGGCTGCCAATCGAAATACATCAATCCGAGCATAAAGCCTTTAAGCGCCACGATATCCGTATGATCAACGTACTTCATGGCCAAACCACTGACGGCTATGGCCATCAGCAACAATAACATCAAGTGATCAGACGGGCTGGAAATATAGCGCACCCGGTCAACGACGATGCGTCGCAACCACAAGCCGCCCAGCCCCGCCAGCATGGCGAATCCAGCATATTTTCCGAACGGTTGCACCCAATTCACCCAGAACCAAACGGGTTCGGTGACGTAGCGCAGATGGCGCATCAACACTAACGCCAAGGCGACATGAAACAACCACCCAAACAGCCAGATCCATTTGTTGGACTTGAACAGGCTCTGAAATACCGCAACTTCCTTCGCCATGCGCCACACCACTCCTGACGTCGTCAACGGTGCCGGCGTGGTCGGAATTTTCAACGGTTGCGGCGTTTTACTGTAGATTGCAATCTTACGCGCCACGCCAATGACCAACACCAGCGTCGCCGCATAAAACAATAGCGCATAAATTACTGACAGGGACATGCAGCAGCCCTTGTGTTAGTGGCGCCGGGCCAGCATGGACACGCCAAGCCCGGCAACATTCACCCGAATCGTATTAGACGCAACCGGTCGGCTTGGGCAGACCCGCAATCTTACACGCCTGTTTCGCAGGACCATAAGGGAACAATTCGTACAGGTACTTGCTGTTACCCTTGTCCGGACCCAGCTTCTTGCCAATCGCCTTGGTCAGTACGCGCACCGCGGGAGCAATCTGATATTCGTCGTAGTACTCACGCAGGAATGCAACAACTTCCCAGTGATTTTCGCTCATATCGATACCTTCCGCTTTGGCGATGGCAGCAGCGACATCATCAGTCCAGTCATCACGATTTACCAGGTATCCTTCTTCATCGATTTCGATGGACTTTCCGCCTACATCTAAGGCCATAGCTTAATCTCCTCAGTGAATTACAAAATTAATCAAAGCCTCTGACATTACATGCCTGATCTTCTCAGAGGCTACTGTTATATAACTACAACCAGGCTTGGGTGTGATCGAATTTCTCGACCAGATCCACAAAGCCGTTGTAGTCAACGACGGTGATACCGTCAATGAGCTTGTCTTCACCGATACCGCGGGCCTTGAGATCGGGACCCAGTACGTAAAATGAAAGACTTGCCATGGACTTCGAAACCATGCTGGACTTCTGGGTGCCCTTGAGGGCGCCATAGACGCCGTCTTCCATCAGCAGCACGCCACTGCCTTTGGCCGCCAGCCGGACACAGCCTTCCAGGGCATTACGCTCGAAAGGTGACTTGTTAACTGTATGTAAAGATGCCATCTCTCTCTCCCCTAGAAACTGAAAACCACTTCCTGCTGGTCGAGAATCTCGGCCAGTTCGGCGGCGCTGACCACATGGATGGAATCTTTTTCCGCGTAGTCTTCTTCTTCATCTTCCCATTTCAGATCCAGCAGGTCAGCCTTGGTCAGCCCGCGGGCGTCCAGAGACTCCTTCTCCACATAGATCTGCTTGATGTCATAGTCGCCCAGGGCTTTATAGGTTGGCGAGAAATTTTTCATGCCGATGGCCTTGGTGTCCTGGTCCTTGACGATTTGGTACACACCGTCATCGACGAATGCCAGACTGACATTCTGCTCGAACGCGGCGCCGATCAGCACCACTTCCAGCGATTCCAGGGCATAGATGGTGCCGTAGGGGGCCCGACGATTCACATACATAAACTTCTTGATTGCAGACATGACTCTCTCCCCTTAGTCGCCGAAGGTCACCAGGCGGTCCGCCTGGATACCCGCCTCGATCAGTTGCCC
>JAHECY010000187.1 GCA_024641505.1 Gammaproteobacteria bacterium | reverse complement strand
CTTAAAAATACACGGCAATGAAATAAATTAGTGCGCGCTTAATGATCAAAGAAACTTATCGAATCAGTACAAAATAGACGCGTGCTTTCACAAGGTAATTAACGGTGCTTACTGTGATGTCATTGCTGCTATCATTACGGGAGCAATGTAAACACTCGTGATGTCCACGGGTGCAATACCGCACCATAATAACGCGCAGAGCTTTCACACCATCGAAATCGCCTCCGCCCGGCACCCACCGCCATGAAGTTTGGTGTTGGCGAGGGGTCACGGTATAATCCGACCAATGTCATTCAAGAAACGCACCACGTTTTATTCAAGTCGATAGGCACCGACCACCATTTTGACGACCGCCCTTTTTCGCAATGCCATGACCGAACACGAACATTCACCCGGCTATTTGATCGAAACCACCTATCCCGATCGGTTCTACCGCGAATTATCGCCAGTCTGGTTGAATTACGTGGCAACCCTGGGCGCCGGCCAACCGCGCATGCTCGACGGTCACTTCACCTATTTGGAACTCGGCTGTGGTTTCGGCCAGTCGACAATCGCGAACGCCGGGGCTTTTCCCAACGCGGAATTTTATGCTTGCGATATCAATCCCGCCCATATCGAAGCCGCCGTTCATCACGCGGCGCGTCTGGGCATCGGCAATGTTAAATTTTATGAATCATCGTTTGAGGATTTACTGGCAAAGGTCGAGCTGCCGTCCTTCGACTTTATCGTGCTGCATGGCATCTACAGCTGGGTGGGTAGCACTGCACGTGCATCCATTCAGCAGATTGTCGCCAGAAAGTTGAAAACCGGTGGTCTATTATACCTTAGCTACAACTGCCTGCCGGGTTGGTCCACCGAGGCACCATTACGCAAATTGATGCAGGAGCTGGCGGACGCTGAAGCCGGCGACATCGAACAACGTACGCGCCATGCGCTGACCACACTGCAACAACTAAGCGCCAACAACTTCCGGTATTTCCGCGACAATCCGGCAACGGTAAGGGCGGTGGAGGCCTTTACCAGAGATCCCGCCAACTACCTGGCCCATGAATTCCTTAACGATACCTGGAAGTTGTATTATTCCATTGATGTCGCCGATGACATGGCGCGGGCGGGAGCCACTTACCTGGGCAGCGCCACACTGGCGGACAATCATCCCATGTTGTTGGTGGACCAGGCGTCAGCGGAGTCTGTCGCGAAACTGCCGACGGCGCGGCTCAGGCAGTTGGCCATGGATTTTGCCGTTAATCAACGTTTCCGGCGCGATGTATTTGTCGGTGGCGGGCCGACCAAGCTTACCCAAGCCGAAATAATCCAAAATCTCGACAATGCAATCATCGGCTGCGTGTGTGCTGTCGACCAGATCAGCGCGCAGGCCACGATCCCGCGGGGTAAAATCAGCTTTCAGGAAGAATTCGTTAGCGAGTTGCGCCTGCTCATGGGAAATGGCGCAGTCAGCATCGGTGACGCCGTTACCGCCCTTGGCGACGCGGATCGAAACCTGGTCGAAATCAAACAAAACCTCGTTTTTCTCGTTGCCGCGGGGACCCTCTCACCGTTCGCACAGGCGAGTGCGCAACCCGCCCACATCACACCAAAACGCACCGCCAACACCATTGTGGACAACGCCCTGAAAAATATTGCCCGCACGGGCAACCCGGAAGTGGTGCCGTGCGAACGACTGGGTAGCGGGGTGCTGGTGCAGGCTCAAGAAGCTTTGGCGGTGCAAGCGTGGTTGGCGCGCACTGAGCATGACCGGCTTCCGCCCTCCCGTCTGGTGCGCCTGGGTCTGTTGACGTGATGCGCTGCGACGTTCAATCGGTGTATACCGTGGGTGGTATTGCCACGGACGCGCACCTGGACACTCACGCCCATGCGGGCACGCGCACCGAAACGGCGCGCACTTACAGCACTTTCTGACGAATTTCAGGAAAATCGGGGACCACCGGCCGGGCTCACTCACCGCTAAATCGCCGGCACTGCCCCAAACCAGGTCGCGGTAGTATGACAAACGCTGCAATCGTTCACGGTAACGATATGCGCTGCCGGTTTACCGGTCGCTAACGTACCATCGTGGCAGCTGGCGCAATTATTGGTTATACCAGTGTGATCCCAAATCGCCGGCCGCCACGCGCTGGTTTGGTGGCACAAACCGCAATCTAGAGTGGTAGGGAGATGGGTCGCAATCTTACCTTTGGCGGTGGTGCCGTTGTGGCAGGAGCTGCAGATAACGGAGACCTGGGTATGGTCCGTGCGGGCCGGACGCCAGAGTACCGTGTCGTGACAACTGACGCAGACGTCGGTGGTCGCCATATGGGTGGCAGGCTTGCCGGTAGCCGCACTGCCGTTATGGCAAGTAGCGCAAGGCGCCGTGACTTTGCTGTGATCGACGGTGAACCGCGCGCTGCAATCTCTGGCACTGTCCATGGTGAAAGCCGCGGCGCAATAAGGATTGTTCCAACTGACGAACATGGATGTGCTATCGGGGGTTGCGGTCAGCGTCACCGGAGTCCCGGCATTGAACGCTTTACTGCAAGTATTGGGACAATCGATGCCCGCAGGCACACTGGAAATTTTACCCGCCCCGGGGCCGGTCCCGGCAACTATCAATGGATATTGCTTGATAAAGGTGGCGCTGCAGTTTTTATCACTGTCCATGGTCAGTGCCGTGGCGCAATAGCCATTGTTCCAACCCGCGAAAACCGAACCCGCGTCCGCGATCGCACTTAACGTCACAGTGGCATTGATATCGAAATCGTGGGCACAGACTCCGGGGCACTTGATGCCCCCCACATCGCTACTGACACTACCGGTACCGGATCCGGTACTGCCGGCGGTCAAGGCAAAGGTCTTGATGAATTCCGCGGCACAGGTTTCGGCCTTGTTGATGGTGATCTTGGTGCTGTCCGTAGCGCCGCCGCACGCCGTGCCCCAGGCCAGAAATCTCGAACCGGTCGCCGCTGCCGCGCGCAATGTCACGACCGTGGCGTTGACGTAGCTGGCGACACATTTACCGCCGCAATTGATGCCGCCGTCGTCACTGGTCACCGTGCCGGCGGCGCCGTTGGCCAGCACTTTGGTCACCGTCAGCGGGAAGCTTTCGGAGCCAAAATTGACCGCCAGCGATGTGTCGGCGCTCAGGGTAATGGTACAGGTATTCTTGGTGACCGTGCCGGAACAACCGGTCCAGGTGGTCAGTGTGTTATTACCACCGGGGGTGGCGGTTAACACGATGCTACTGTTCCTGGGGAAAGTTGCCGCGCAGGTGGACGCGGCGCTGGTGGTATTGACGCAGTTCAGAGTTGGCTGCGGGCCATCATTACTTACTACCGCCCCGGCATTTGGACCACCACCAATGTTAAGCGTCAAGGTGAAATGGGTGGCTTGAAAAAGCGCACCGCAGGTCCGGTCCGGCGGCAGAGTGACTTGCAGATTAGGCGCCGTGCCATTGCAATCCCCGGTCCAGCCGGCAAATCGGGAATTAGGCCCCGGCACCGCCTTCAGGTTAACAATGGCGTCACCCTGGTAGTTGGTCTGACATGCGTTCGGGCAATTGATGGAGAGATCATCGCTGGTCACCACACCGCTGCCGTCACCGGATACGTCCATGGACAACCGGTAAACCGGCAGATCCTTCTGGCCAAATACCGCGTTACAGGTGGTATCGCGATCCACAAGTACATCGGTTACCATTTCCCCGCCC
>JAHECY010000097.1 GCA_024641505.1 Gammaproteobacteria bacterium | reverse complement strand
TCCCGGCGCCGGCCCCTTTAACGCTGTGTTCCCCACCGCGGGAAAGTATCCGATCTCGCTGACGGTCACCGACAGCAAGGGCGCGGCCGACCCAACACCGGCACTGGTCACCGTGACCGTATCCGACACACCACCGGCCAATCAGCCACCCAACGGCACCATCACTCATGACAACGGCAATGGCACCAGCGGGGGCAGCGGTGACTTCAGCGTCGTCACCGGGTCTACCGTCGCGTTCACCGGCAGCGCTATCGATCCCGAACGGGATGCCGTCACCTACAACTGGAATTTCCCCGCAGGCGTCACCGTACCCACCAATCCCGGCGCCGGTCCCTTTAATGCCGTGTTTCCTACCGCCGGGACTTATCCGATCTCATTGACGGTTACCGACAGCAAGGGCGCGGCCGACCCAACACCGGCACTGGTCACCGTGACCGTATCCGACACACCACCGCCACCGGCCAATCTACCGCCTAACGGCTCCATCACTCATGACGGTGGCACCGGTACCGCGAACAGCACCGGTGATTTGACTCTTGCCGTCGGTACCACCGTAATCTTCAACGGCAGTGCCATCGATCCGGAAAATGATCCGGTGACCTATGCCTGGGCCATTACCGGCGCCACCCCGTCGGCCACTACCGGCAGCGGCCCGATCACCGTGACCTACACCACGCCCGGCTCGTTTGTTGTGCAACTCACCGCGACCGATGACAAGGGTGCCAGCGATCCCACACCCGCCAGCGTGACGGTAAATGTCGGCCAGCCGGAGTTTCAATATTTGCCGGTACTCAATGACGAGGACGGTAATCCTAACGATGCCAAAGCCACTTATAGCCTGACAGTGGATGCCGATGTACCGGTCAATGTGGTAACACCGACCGGCAGCTGGACGACACCCATGATGCGCTATAACAAACTGCAACTGCCGCCGGTCATCGTCGCCAAGCGTGGCACCCTCATGACGCTCAACGTGAAAAATAATCTCGCGGACACCACTACCGTGCACTGGCATGGCTTCAAGGTTCCGGCGGATCAGGATGGCGGACCAGATGCACCTATTGCTACGGGCGCATCACGCACTTACAGCTTCCCACTGGTGCAAGCTGCCGCACCCCTGTGGTTTCATCCGCACGCAATGGGCTCCACCGCCATCCAGGTATATAGCGGGCTGGCCGGTGGTTTTGTAATAACCGACGACATCACCGCAAACCTGGAGACCAACAAACAGTTGCCCACGGGTGCCCAGGACATTCCGCTATTGGTTCAGGACCGATTGTTCGCCGCCGACACCGGAACTGGCAGCCGCGCCTTACTTTACCAACCGACACCCATGGCGGGCATGCTGGGCGATAGGGTGCTGATCAATGGCGTCCAGTCGCCCAACTTAAAAGTCTCCACGCGGCAATACCGGTTCCGGCTTTTCAACGGCTCCAATGCCCGGACCTATGACTTTGCATTGTCCGATAGCGCCTCCTTCAAGATCATCGGCACCGATGGCGGCCTGTTGAACAGTCCCGTCGCCACCAATCACGTTATGTTGGCGGCCGGCGAACGTGCGGAGATTGTCGTTGACTTCGGCAGTTACGCACCCGACACCAGCGTCATGCTCATGAGCCGGGCATTCAATGCCGGCGGCATGGGCGGCGGTGGCGCCGGAGTTGCTCTGGCCAATGGCGCGGTGATCAATAACATCATGAGTTTTGCGGTCACCACGCAGGCAGCGGACGACGTAACCTTGTATACCAGCTTACCCACCACCGCAGACATCAATAAGCGGCTTGCCGCAGCCGATGTCGCCGCGACCCGGTCATTCGTGATGAGCATCAACGCGGGCCAGTTTCAGATAAACGGGGTATCCTTTGACATCAACACGGTCAACGTACCTATCAACATCAGCGCCACCACCGGCGCCACGGAAATCTGGACGATCAGCAATCCCATTCCTGCCGGCATGGGGAGAATGATGGCCATGCCGCATCCCTTCCATGCCCATGCCATCCAATGGCAAGTTCTCAGTCGCAATAATGGCGCCGGTGACATACCCGCCAGCGGCGTCGACTTAGGATGGAAAGACACTGTCCTGGTGCAACCGGGACAGACGGTGCGCATCATCGGGCACTTCGACCCCATGAACGTCGGCAAATACATGTATCACTGCCACATCCTGGAACACGAGGAAGCCGGTATGATGGGGATCTTTGAAATCAAAACGGTAACACCATAACATTACCGGCCACACCAGGGGCGTAGGCAACTACGCCCCTTTTTTTATGCCCCGCTTTCCTGCGCCGCTAATTCGCGCAAACCCGTTATAGCCTGCGCCAACACCGGACTGTCACTGTCCCGCGCATACACCATGTAAGCGGGGTGTGCGTATTCCGGGGAATGCGGCACGCGGTACAATTGACCAGCGGCGACAAAAGGCGCAGCCATGCGCGCGGGCAGGAAACAACTGCCGCCGTTGCTTAACAGGAGCTGCACTCCGAGCCAACCGATGTTGGCGAGCTGGGGCGGACCTTCCAAATCCGGGTAACTTTGCGCATGTTTGCCGTAAAAGCCCGGACCCCACTCTATATAGATGTAATCCTCCCCCGGACCGGTGGTGTCGGGTCGGGAACTGATCAGCACCAGGGTGTCGTCGAACAAGTGTTCGACCACCAGACCGGGGCTGTGACTGGGCGTGTACATCAGGCCGATATCCAGCGAACCTTCGATCAAGCGGCGCATCAGGTCTTCCTCGAAACCGATTTCGCTGCGCACCACCACATCGGCGGCCTGACGCCGCATCCACCCCACCCACCGGGGCAGGAAACCTTCCCATAAGGCGATGCGGCCGCCGATGCGAATGCTGGCGCGATAAGGTTCCGGCAAACCGACATCATCCCGCGCCTGGTCGGCGGTGAGCACCAGGCGTTTGGCGTAATCGAGAAAGCGGCGTCCGGCGGGGGTGAGGCTGGCGCCGGCGCGGTTGCGCACGAATAACCTGACACCCAATTCCTCTTCCAGGCGCTGCACGCGCGCGCTCACGGTGGATTGGGTCAGGTGCAGCTGACGCGCCGCTTCCAGGAAACTGCCATGGGCGGTAATCACCAGAAAGGTCCGAGCTTGGTCAATGTCCACGGGGACTCGCTTTTAATATCGATAATTTCGATAATATATAGCAATTAATATCGTTTGACTGCTATATTAGCCAACCCTTATAGTCGCCTATACGCTATATAAATAGGAGGACATTCTCATGAGCACCCCGAGTCAGATCGCTTATGATCCGGAAGGATACCTGACCAATCCTGAGGATTGGGACGAGTCCGTGGCCCACGCCCTGGCGGCGCAGGCAAATATCACCCTGGATACCGCTCACTGGTTGGTGCTCCACTTCATGCGCAATTACTGGTCCGAGCACCGGGTGATCCCCGATGTGCGTCATGCGATCGATCATCTGGCACAAGCCCTGGAGGTCTCGAAGCGGGACGCCAAGCAACAACTTTTTAAATTATTCCCGTATGGTTACGTGCAGCAGGCGTGCAAAATTGCCGGCATGCAACGGCCGCGCGCCTGGAGTACCGGCTGATCCAGGTGCGGCTCCACCGGTTTTTCTCAATGACCGTCGCCATTACACCGCACCCTTGCTCTCGCCAAGACGTACCAACACCAAGACAACGCGCCTGCGATAATTTCTGGGTCGCGTTATTGATTTGCGCGCTTTACGTCCTGGCGAGAGCTTGCATGTAAGAATGGAAATCAGTGGGGCGCGGACGCCTGCACCTGTTTCTCCGCCGTGAGATATAACCAGATAAATCCCGACACTCCTGCCAGCAGCGAGGCAAACAGGATGCCGGTTTTGGCCATCAGCAAATCCTGGGGATGGTGGGCGAAACCCAGTTCCGCGATAAAAATCGACATGGTAAAGCCGATACCGCCCATCAGCCCAACGCCAATGATGTGTCGGAAATTCAGCGCCTGGGGCAAGGTCGTCACACCGGCTTTGACCGCCACCCAGGTAAAACCCACGATGCCGAGCAGTTTACCGAGCACCAGGCCGGCAACGATGCCCAGGGAAACGGGGTGAGTGATCACGGTACCGAGAGAAATTCCATCAATCGGGATACCCGCATTGGCGAGCGAGAAAATGGGAATTACCAGATAGGCGGAAGGCAGGTGCAACTTGTGTTCGAGAATCTGTGCGGGCGCCTGCACCAGATGCACACCAGTACCGAGCGCCTGCACCCGGGATCGCAGTACGTCATTGATTACGATATTCGCTTCGCGCCCATAGGCCTCACGAATCTTGCCCACCATATCGTCGATATGCGCCAGAAACCGTTTTGGATCATACTTGGGGCGCATTGGAATGGTAAAGGCCAGAAAGATACCCGCCAGTGTCGCATGCACACCGCTTTTCAACATGGCGATCCAGAGCACGACGCCCAGCAGAATATACGGCACCGACCACCGGATACCACCACGGTTCAAAGCAATGAGCAACGCCAGCACCACCGCCGCCGTCGCTAACGCGGGTAGCTGCAGACTCTCGGTATAAAATAATGCGATCACCACCACCGCCCCCAGATCATCGACAATGGCCAGAGCCACGAGAAACGTCAGCAGGTTTTTCGGGATACGGTTACCCAGCAAGGCCAGGGTCCCCAAGGCGAACGCTATATCGGTCGCCATCGGTATGCCCCAACCGTCGAACGTGTGCCCGTCGGAATTGATACTCATATAAAGCAGCGCCGGTACCAACATGCCGCCAACCGCGGCGATAATCGGTAATAAGGCCTGCTTCAGGTCCGCAAGCTCCCCTACCAGCATTTCTCGCTTGAGCTCCAGCCCGACCACAAAGAAAAACAATGCCATCAAGCCATCGTTGATCCAATGGTGCACGGATTTCGATAATTGAAAACCCTCCACGCCAATGGTGAACGGCAGCGCCAGCAGATGGTGATAAGCCTCGCGCCATGGGCTGTTGGCGATGATCAACGCCGCGATTGCACACAACATGAGCAACACGCCACTGGTGGTCTGGCGATGGATAAACTCTTCCAGAGGCGATAATATGCGCTCAAAGGCTTTTTCCCAGGGGGCGATGTATTCCTTGCCGATTGTATTTTTCATAAATGAACTCAATTAGTTGCACCACCGGGTCCGCTACAGACCCACAACGCGTGACCGTCAATGGTCGATGATCACCATTACATAGCAATACCTTGAAATGTCAAAGCCAAATCACCCCCAGCAACATCATGGCAACATGCAAGGAAATCGCGATGTCGACACCTAGCGCGGCCTGTTCAGGCTCATGCTGGCCTCGGATACCGGTAGGCCGGAGCTGTTGTCTGCACGGCACTCGGTTGCCCGGTGCCCGCGGGAACCATCGGCCCGGACCCCGGTGCGCTTGGATGAGAGGTTAAGGCACTGAATACCGCGGCGAAAGACCTGACCCCTGGATCGCGGCCCAACGGAATCTCCGGTTATGCATGAACTCGAACCTCGCAAGAAAATCAGCATCATGATCGCGGTCATGGCGGCCCTGTTATTCGCGGCGCTTAATCAAACCACCATCGGTACAGCGCTGCCCCATATCATAACCGACCTGGGCGGCCTGGAATATTTCAGCTGGATTTTCACCGCCTATATCCTGGCTGCCGCCATCCCCGCAGTGATGGCCGGCCGTTTATCAGACATCTACGGGCGTAAACCGTTTCTCCTTTGGGGCATCGGCATTTTCATCGTCGGTTCCATATTGGCCGGTCTCGCCACCGATATTCTGGAACTTATAATATATCGCGTGATTCAGGGGACCGGCGGCGGCATCATCATGGCCACCTCGTTCACCGCCGTGGCCGACCTGTTCCCACCGCGGGAGCGTGGCCGCTGGCAAGGTTTTCTGGGCGCCACCTTCGGCATCGCCAGTGTGTTCGGTCCGACCCTGGGCGGTTACATCGTGGATCACTGGCACTGGCGCTGGGTGTTTTGGGTATTTATACCCGTGGGCCTGGTGGCGTTCGGTATGATCCAGGCATTGTTTCCCAGCGTTCCCAAAAAACATGGTCACGACGTTGATTATCTGGGTGCCTTGTTACTGGCGCTGATGGTAGTACCACTGCTGCTCGCCTTCAGCTGGGCGGGTCAGCGCTTCGCCTGGAATTCCCTGGAAATTTACAGTTTGTTCGGCGCAACGGTGCTGGCGCTCATCGCGTTTATACGGGTGGAGCGTCGGGTCCGCCATCCCATCCTGCCGCTCGAACTGTTCGCCAACAGCATCTTTACTGTTTCCAATCTGATCGTGTTCGTGATGGGCGCCAGCATGTTTGGCGCACTATTGTACATGCCGCTGTTTCTGCAAGGCGTCATGGAATACTCCGCCACCCATGCCGGTACCATGATGATGCCCATGACCCTGAGCCTGGTGTGTGCCAGCATTCTGGGCGGGCAGTCCATGACCCGCACCGGCAAGTACAAAATGCTGGCGTTCTTCGGCCTGGCGGTGACCACAGTGGGCATGTATTTACTGTCCACCCTTACCGGCAACACCGCACTCGGCGTCACCCTTGCCTATGTCGTGGTCGTCGGCCTGGGCCTGGGCATTGGCATGCCGGTATTCAATCTTACCGTGCAGAACGCCGTCGATCATGGCCATGTCGGCGTGGCCACCGCCACGGGTCAGTTGTTCCGGCAATTGGGTGGTACCATCGGCGTCGCCGTGATGGGCACAGCCATGAGTCACAATATGCACGTCACCCTCACCGCCAGACTGGAACAGCTGATTGATACCAGCACTCTCGCCACCCTGCCACCAGGACTGGTGCGCCACCTGGAAGACCCGCAACTGTTACTTGATCCCGGCAAACTCGCCGACCTGACGCGTAACTTGACAAACACCAACCAGGAACTGATTCACCAGGTGATCAACGCCATGCGCGACGCGCTGCATACCGGCTTGACTCAGGTGTTTCTCGGCGGCAGTCTGGCGATGCTGGTCGCGATGGTATTGGTGTTTTTCTTAAAGGAGATTCCGTTACGCACCACGATGCATAAGGAGCGGGACGGGTAACAGTCAATAAGTCGAAAGTCGCACTATGTAACGACACATCTTTGTTATTAAATTTGCAAGAAAAAACTCTATTCAGAGAAAGTATATAACATGGTGGGCTATGCATATTCCAGCCGGATGGGTACAGCCTGGCCGTAGGGTGCGTATGACGCACCGGATCTTGACTTTGAATAACGTCTCCACAACAAGAGCAAACACGGTGCGTCATATGCACCCTACGCCTACACCGATTCTTATCGGCGCAGTCGCGGATGTGCGCCTGGTCAAGCGCAGGTAAAGACTTCAGCCCCAGGGCTTATTTTTCACTGGCGTAGTAGTGCAGCAGTTGCTCAAATCCTTCGGCGCCGATTTCATCTTGCACCTTATTGAGCTTGGTTTGCATCACAACGTTGGTTTTGCGGGTGCCGTCAAGATAAGATTTGAATGCCTGCCGTAAATAACTCATCCATTGACCGGCAAGCACACCATAATTATCGCCGCCCGCGCGGCCGCCGTTGTCATGACACTTGGCACAGTATTTTTCGTGCACCACTTTGCCTTGCGCCGCAAGATTTTCATCAACGGTTTGCTCACCCGCTTGATATACCTGCCGTTCAAAGTGTCGGGCTAACTGATCAATTTCCGTCTCGGACAACCCTTCAGCGAGACTTTTCATTACCGCAAAATTGCGATTACCGCTCCTATATGTTTCCATGGCGTACTTGAAGTAGCCGATACCGACGCCGCCGAAAGAAGGAAACATTTCATTCTTACTGTTGCCGTCCGACCCATGGCAACCGGCGCATTGCTGCACGAGCCGATCCACGTCCGCCGGTGACTCGGACTCCGCGGCAGCGATAATCGGTACCGCGCCAACCAGAGATGCGATAAGGATCGAAACGTTCAGAATGTTAAACATAAGCGCACCTTTATAATTTGGGGTGTCGCGGGGCCAGATCTTTCGACAACACAGCACATATTCTGATGTTGCAGGGAAAGACCTGACCCCACTTATAATTTATAGCGCACGGCAAGCAGGAACACGTTCTCGCGGTAGGACGGCGCTTCCTGCCCCAGACCAAGATTATTGGAAACCGTGCTCTCACTGACCCCATCGAATGCCCAATCGGTGGAGGTATAACGTTCGTACCAGTAACTGCCGTTGAGCACTAACGCCTGACTGAGGCGATAGTTACCGTAAAGTTTCGCGCTATTGAGGCGGGTGCTTGCCTCCGGCAATTGAGAATCTGCTCCGCCTTCGGCGTAGGTGATTCGTCCCCGGGAAGTGGTGTATACGTAATCGACACCGACATCGAATTTGTCGCGCATCACGATATGGTTGAGACCGATACCGGCGCTGTCGAAACTGTCGTCCAGACTCCCATTCCAGTCGGCAACGTTATACATCTGACTGCCCGCGACATCGGAATCAATGTTCTCGTGACTCAGAAAAATACTGGTCGACGTGCGTTTCGTCACCTGGGTGGTGACATCGATTCCCAGATGAGACTCTTGGCTCGACACCAGACCGATGCTGGAATTCGGGTAATCATCCTTGGCCACATCCACCGCCAGACCAAACGTCGATTGCGCGGAGGCGGCCACATCCATGCGCAAACCCAGAGTATCGCGATCCCGATCCGCCATATTGTATTTCCGCAGCAAGGGATTCTCCGGCACATCAATACCGGCGACCACCTGATAACCGTGCTTCTCGCGCTCTGCATGGGCGTATTTCATGGTGATATCGGCATTGTCCAGGGAACGGGAGACCAGGGACGCCCAGACGGTCCGTTCCTGACTTTGCTCTACCTCTTGATAGGTGCGCTTATACTGCTCGTAATCATAACCTACCGCGGTTTTCAAGGAGCTCGCGATATCGTAATCCGCATTCAGCTTGAAAGTGTTACGACGATAACTGTAAGGTAAATTAGTGCGCGGGGCGGCCACATTGACATCCGTGATCACCCAGTCGAAGCTGCGCCGTGGTGTTTTGTTGTCGCGGTCATAATACTGGTAGGCGGCGTTAATCCGGAACTTATCACTCAACTCACTACGCCACTTAACATTGGCGTTGGTGCCATCCACTCGACCTTGCAGCGAATCGTCGGGCAACCCCGCCACCGAAACATTGGCGTTACGCGTGGCGCTGAGAAAATTGGCATCCTGAGTGAGGCGACTGAATGCAACATCGGCCATGAGCTTAGAGCTGTCACCGAACCCCAGGGTCAGCGCGGCCACCAATTGATGAAACTGATTGTCGGGTGGCAATGCCAGCTCCCCCTGATCCGCACCGGCCACCATGGGCGTATAGGGGTTCGGCCAAATCAGCGAATTATTTTGATTGTTGAAGGTTGAACCATGGTAAGCAAGCTTTGCCTGCCAGGATTTACCATGATAATTCACCGCGGCATCCAGAAGATTAGTCGTGTATTCCACGGGCATCACCAGCTCTGCCGCATTGAAGTAAAAACTACCCGCAATTTGCCGCTGACCTTCACTGGTCTCCTGCCGGAACTTGAGCGATGTTTCCCACTGAGTCGCAGGCGCCACCATCACACCCAAGCCCAGCCGCGTACGTTTGGTTTCCAGATCGACATCCTTGAGATCGTTGTTCAGCGCCGACATGTCGGCGGTGGAACCGGCGGTTACCCAATCCGCGGGTAACGTCAGACGCGCACCGCCGTTGCCGCGAAACGGTGTACGGGCCGAATCGGAAATGTAATGAGGCAATTCATCGTAAGATAGGAAGATACGGTACAATCCCTGCTTGCCACCTGCCATATCGAGCGAACGTGTATCCAGGCCCAGATTCAAGGCGCTGATGTCCCAATAAGAGGCGTTGTCAACATTGCGATAATCGGCAACCGCATCGCCGATGACATAAATCCCTTGCTCACGCAACCCGGAATATTCACCGAATTTGAAGGAGTCCTTCGAGACCACACCGAAGCCGCCGGTCACGGTCGCGGTAACACCCTGATCGAATTCACAGTAAGCACACTTCCATGCGCTGGTGTCGACGCTGGCCGCAGCGTTATCAGCGGCAACATTCAGACTGGTGGCGCACAGCAAAGTTAACAGCGATATGTGTATGCCGAATCTCATAATAATGTCCCGTTCATTAGCGCATCAACTTCGCGCCGGAAGGATGGTTGGACCCATGCACCTGCGCGTGACAATTGGTGCAGTTGCCGGAAAGCAAAAATACCGAGGGGTTGTTGCCGGGCAATCCGCTGGCCGAACGCGGTATGCTGGGATGACCGAACTGGGAATGACATTGCTGACACAATACCGGTGCGCGCTTTTTCAGCAGCGTGGGCTGCACCGAACCGTGGGCGAAATGACAGATGCGGCAATCCTCGGTAACCGGGGCATGCTCCCACAACAGCGGCCCGCGTTTTTCCGCGTGGCAGGTGTAGCAGGTATCATTGACTGTCGGTTGTTTCAAAAGAGCGGCGGTTTCGGAGCCATGTACCTGGTGGCAATCGCCGCACGCCATCTTGCCGGCACGTACCGGATGCTTGGATGGCTTGAGGAATTCAGAACGCGCCTTGCTGTGGCATTGGTAACAGACATCGGGCTGGCTGCGAGTCGCCAGCACCGGATCATGGGCGATGTGGATCTGATGACAACTGACACAAACCACGCCATTACGTTCATGGGCGCTGCTCTGCCACGCCAGACGCTCCTGACCACGGTGACAATCGAGGCACACTTGATTCTGTTGCGACACCGTCATACTGCCATTCTTGCCAAAGGTGCCGATCGGTGCCTGCTTCTCTCCCGGCTGCACGAAAACCGCGTGCTCCGCACCCGGCCCGTGACAGGCCTCGCACTGCAAGCCAGCGAAGGGCGTGCGCCCATCCGCCGGTTGCGCGTGCTTGGTCTTGGAGATCGCGTACACCGGTAACGCCGAATCCTCATCATGGCACTTTAGGCAAGTATCCGCACCCTTGGGGGTATAAAATGGCTTTACCGCAACCTCATCCTCCGCGGCAACCGCGACGGTACCGAATAAGATGCCCCCGACAACCAGGAACGCGTAACAAAGCGTCGATCTTCTCGTCATTATTATCACCTGATGCGCCTGAACCCAAGCCCGGATCGTGAAAAATGTGCGATCACCGATTTACCGGTGATCGCGCTTGCTTAAGGAATCTCTTCACCGAACTGTTTCGAATGCACATACTCGACACTGGCGATCCGGCCGGGACCGTGACACACCGCACACGTCTCATAGTTAGCCTCGATCGTGGCTTGAGTCGCACCGAACAATGCACCGTTGAGAATCATATGCACCTGCGGCAACACGCCATCGTGACACGCGGAACAAACCGAAGCCGTGGGCGAAATCTTCAGGTCGTCAGTACGGTCCGCAAGAGCCGCGGTGACGCCTCCGGCGATCGCTCCCGGAATAGTGCTGATGGTACTGCCTTTTATACCGTGCTGCGCCGGTTCTTCCCAATTGGCGCCGCCGACATCGGTCCGGTCCATCAACTTGTAGGTATCCGGCAGGTGACAGGTGTCGCATTTCGACAATACGCCGGGGAAGCGCACATCACTAAAGTCCTGGGTACCACCACCGTAACCGTAGATCAGCAGACCCTGTTCACGGAAACCATGGGCGTCGGTACCGTCATAATTAGCTTTAGAGGCGGAGTGGATGCCATGGATCAGACGTTTGAAGTCGATGGATTCCTCGTTCTTACCGTCAACTCCACCGGTGAGTAAGCCATCGGCGTCCTTCGGCCGTTGGCCGTAGTCCGTGTTACTCGGGTTGTGACACATCACGCACAACTGAGCTTCGTCGCTGCGGTTACTGCCGTGCACACTGAGCACGTCATGGCACCGGTCACACTTGGTGGTGATATTGATGATTTGGCGTCTGGCCACTGGACTGGTATCGGTGATGCCGAAGTACGCGACCTGTGCTTTCACCGTGGCCGATACCGCGTCGGTGAAGGTACCGGTCGCACCGGTGCTGGCCGGATGGCCTTCAATCGCCACTACCCCTGAGCCGGACACCAAACTGACATCGGGCATGTTCGGCATGATGATATTGAAGGTACCGTCCCCATTGCTGGTAGCATTGTTGCGGGCGTTAACCGAGTTTGCCCTGGCCGGGGCCGAACCCGCACCGCCGGCGTTGTTGTAATCCGTGGTATCCCAGGCCATCAACACATTCAAACTGGCCTTGCTGTTGGTAAATTCATCGTTGGTGCCGCCGCCGCCACTGGCGCGGACATCATAGGCGCTGCCAAATGCATGGGTACCACCGGTGGGATCGGTGACCCGAAACTTGATCACAGGCCCCACAGTGGACGGCGCGCACACCGGATTGGCGTCCACGGCGGTGCCGCATATCTCAAGAATTTCATACAGAAACTTTTCCGCGCCGACTTTTGCATAATTGGTGTGGGCAGTCTCAACGGGGCCGGCAATTCGGTCACTGGCATGGCAGGTGACGCACTCGCTGTTGTCGGACACCGCGCCACCAGGGTGGCCATAGGGATCGGTGCCACCGGCGTCCACACCGGCAACGCCAAACTTCACATCGTCATGACAGGAACCGCAGGCCTCCATGCTCAACACGCTCTTCCAATTATCCCCTTGCGGGGTGTCCTCCTCGCTGCCGTCATGGCACTTGGTGCAATTGCGGATGTCCTGCGGCAACGCGATATCCGAGAAGTTGTGCTTGGTATTGTTATAGCCCCAGATGGCGTATTCACCGGTGCCGTCGTCCGCGGTGCCGGTCGCCATGTCGGGCCCCAGCTCCACGCTGGGCAGAAATTCGCCGCGGTGGATTTTATGAATCATGATCTTGAAGTCGATCGCGCCGCTGCTGCGGGTCACGGCAGCCAGCGATTCAGGTGCGGTGTCTTTGGCCGGGTCAACACTGTCCGGATCCTGTGAGCCCGGATTGTGGCATAACACGCAATAACGGGTATCGATACGCGCATCATGGGCGGAAAGTTTGTCATGGCATTCATTGCATTTGGCCGTTTTTACGATGTCGCGGGTGACCAGATCGGTGGTAGCGCCATCAGAAGGCCGAAAGGTATACACGGCATTGGCCGCCGGCAGGCCGCCGGCGGTTTGCACACCCAAGCGGTGCGTCAAGGTAGGTTGGTAGCTGACATCCAGAGCATTACCGAAGGCATCCGTACAAGGCGCAGGGCAAGCCACCGTGGTGATATCCGTGCTGAAGGTATAACTATAGCTGCCGTCATTGTGGTCGACGAGATTGCCATTGTTTTCCCGAGTTGCTTGCACCGTTGTGCGGCCCACACCGGAACCGGATTTGCCCGTCTGCGTGGTCATAATATAGTTTTGCCACTGGCTGGGCGTAGTCGCCATCAACTTGGCGATAGTAAAGCGTAACCCTGAAGTGGTGAGCCCGGTGACACCGATGCCGTCTTGGTTGGTTACGGTGAAGTCGACTACCGGCGTGCTGGCGATGGTGACACTGGTAACCGTGACGGTTAGATCCGTCGCATCGCCCACCAGGGGAAGGCCATTGGCGCCGGCGGCGCCGGCAGCGCCATCCTTGCCATCATTGCCACATCCACCAAGCGCAACCGCGAATAAACCCGCGACGACAACCGATTTAAGCCAATTTCCACGAACAGACTCGGCGCTCATTACCTACCTCCAGCATTGTGATTGTTTCCACTCGCCAAAGGCACTGTAATCATTACAGATGGCTTTCTTCAGTTAACGACAGTTTAAGACTAGACGGCGATTGTCATTTTTTGAAGCAACGAAGTGAAATATTTATTAGATGACCAACTGTGTATCGGCAGACATCGCTAAAAGTTGTTAACATTATTTTTATGTCGGTATACTTAAAAATACACGGCAATGAAATAAATTAGTGCGCGCTTAATGATCAAAGAAACTTATCGAATCAGTACAAAATAGACGCGTGCTTTCACAAGGTAATTAACGGTGCTTACTGTGATGTC
>JAHECY010000186.1 GCA_024641505.1 Gammaproteobacteria bacterium | reverse complement strand
CGCTCACCGTCGCCACCCCCACCGGCGGCATAGTCACCAGCGACACCGGCGGCATCAACTGCGGTAAGGCCTGCAGCACGACGTACGCCGATGGCACCAATGTTACCTTGACCGCGACGCCCGCCACCGGCTACAGCTTCACCGCCTGGAGCGGTGATTGCGCAGGCACCGGAAATTCCGCGTCTATCGTCATCAATGCCGCTAAAAACTGCAGCGCTACATTCACCGCATTGACGCCAGCACTGACAATCAACAAGGTCGGCACCGGCACCGGCACGGTTGTCAGCTCACCGGCGGGGATTAATTGCGGTACCACTTGCAGCTCCACTTTCAGTTACGGCACTACCGTCACCCTCACCGCCCAACCAAATACGGACTCCGTGTTTTCTGGATGGAGTGGAGCCGCCTGCACCACCGTGAGCGCCACCGGCGATGCTGTGGTCTCTCTGACCATGGCAACGACATGCAGCGCGAATTTTACCCTCAAACCCAAACTGACCATCACCTTTCCGGGCAATGGCGGAGGCACGGTCACCAGTCCCAACTTTCCCAATTTGAATTGCCTATCCAACTGCAGCGCTTTTGTTGATAACAATTCGCAAGTGACTTTGATAGGTACAGCGGATAAACAATCGAGGCTGGGCGTTCCTCTGTGGTCGGGGTGCAAGGCTTCGATATCAACTGACGGCGTCACCGCCACGGTGAATATCACCGGTGACACCACGTGCAGCGTCACATTCGTCAAGCTGGCGACCCTGACGCTCGTCAAAACCAATGTCAATGGCGCCAATGGCACGATGGTCGAGGCTTCGCAATTCCCAACCATTAACTGCGACACCAAATGCACGACTGTTTCTAATACCTATGACGCCGGAACAAACCTCACGATCACCGCCAGCCCGGACATCAACTCATTTTTTACCGGCTGGAGCGGAGGCTGCACGGCATCGGCAACCGATGCCTTCTTGACCACCATAACATTAGATGCGAACGTGACCTGCACCGCCACCTTCGCGGTGCCGCCAACTCCGGTGCTTAAGAGTTACACCACGGCGTCCAGCCTGGGATTTATCACCTACACCATTCCGATCGCCAACTGGAACCAATTTCCGAATGAATTGTTCGCCCCATCACCGGATCTACCGGCGTGTGGCGCGAACACTAGCTCATCACGCACCTGGGTTGATATCTATAATGACGTCGGAGTTTATTTATACGGTTTCTGTACTTTGAGCAGCGGCAGCGACTTGCAAAAAATTTGGTTCAGCGTCAGCGCCACGGCTAAGCCGCCGGCCGGTGTCTATGTTGTCCTGACCGATCGCCGGCGTAACCGCACTTTCACGTCGAATGTGTTACCGATACCGTAATACGTTAAGTTGCGGCGGGGGAAAGTAACCCCCAAACCAGTTTCATGCAGTTGTGCCTCCCCATACATGACGCCGGTCAAGCGGAGCACTCCACCCCTTTATAAAAGTCGGTGGATCATGCGTATCCTATGTCCGGAAGGCTCCATGATCTCAATACGGGTGAATGTGAATTGCCCAAGGAAACGCAGGTGCGTAATACGCATCCTACGCAGGGACGAAATATGGCTTGGTGGTGCACAAATATTTTGGTTACCCCCTTGCATCAACTGCTCAAATATTGTCATAATTGACGCAAGTGAGAATGATTATCATTTGCATTCATATACTGATTTAATCAAGCTATATACACTTATATTCTAAAGATGAAACTGTAACCTTATGTTATATAAAAGATTAACAAGCAACACCCAAATTCTTTCCTTGTTTCTATTGGGTTATATTAGCGGCATATCTGCCCCGGCCATTGCGGACACTGACACCAGCGCTGCCCAAGCGGTTATTCATGGTCTGGACTATATCAGCGTGGATTATCCCGGCATCTTTACCGACGGCAAGATTACCAATCAGGACGAATATGCCGAACAACAGGAAATTGCCCAACATACCGTGCACCAGGCCCAAACCCTGCCCCCCCATGACCGGCGTGACGAGGTCATGGCGGCCATCACCAAGGTGCAACAAACCATCGCCTCCCGTGCTCCGGCCAAAACCGTGAGCAGCGGCGCCCGTCAGGCCATCGCCCTGGTTTTGGAACTCTACCATCCTCCGGTGGCCCCCGCCGTCACGCCAGTGATCGCGGACGCCAAGCCGTTGTTTCAATCCCACTGCAGTGGTTGCCACGGCCTCGAAGGTCGGGGCGATGGCCCCCAGGCGCTCGGACTCTCCCCCGCGCCCGCGAACTTTCATGACTATCAACGCCAGCAGCACCGTAATCTGTATTCGCTTTATAACACCATCAGCCTTGGCGTAAACGGCACCGCCATGCCTGCATTCAGCAATCTCACGGCTACGCAACGCTGGGCCCTGGCATTTTATGTGGGTAGCCTCGGCGCACAGGAAATAAATACCACCGCACCGGAAGCACTGCTGGCGCGCCCGGAATACGCCACGGCGTTTCCGAACCTCACCAGTCTGGTGCAATTCACGCCCGAGGAAGCCACTCTGCGCTGGGGACATGAGGGCAGCGCCATGCTGTATTATTTACGCGGGCACCCACAGACCCTGCCGGACAGCAGCGCCTCCCCCGCGGAAATCGCGCGCACCATGCTCGATGCCAGTGTGGAACGGTTGCGTGCCGGTGATCGCGTTGGCGCCCGGGAAGACGCCCTCGCCGCCTACCTGGACGGTTATGAATTGATGGAAAACCAACTCAACGCCGCCCACCCGGACATGCGCGCCAACATTGAACGCCAGCTCGCCCAATACCGGGAACATATCAAGGACGGCGCCCCATTGGCGCAATTGGAGGAAGAGCACCGGGTAGTGCGTTACCTGATCACGGAAGCGGAAAAAGTACTGCAGGAAAATCCCGCCTCCGCCGCCATGAACCTGGTAACCGCGCTGCTGATTCTGTTGCGCGAAGGCATTGAAGCCATCCTGGTGATCGCCGCCCTGGTGTCCGTGCTGCTTAAAACCGGGCGCCGTCAGGATCTGCGCTATATTCACATCGGCTGGAGCAGCGCGTTGCTGCTGGGACTGCTCACCTGGTATCTGGCGAGCAGCGCGCTGGCCATCACCGGCGCCGGCCGGGAACTGACCGAGGGAGTGACCGCTTTGGTGGCCGCGGGCATGCTGCTGTATGTGGGCTTCTGGTTGCACAACCAGTCGAATTCCCAACAATGGCAACAGTATGTGCGCAGTAAAATCTCCACGTCGTTATCCACCGGCGCGCTCTGGGGCTTAAGTTTAATCGCTTTCTTCGCGGTGTACCGTGAAGTATTTGAAACAGTATTGTTCTATCAATCGCTGTGGGTAGGCGCGCAAGGTGATGAGCGCAATGGCATACTCGGCGGCATGATGCTGGGCATGGTGATACTGGGTATTCTGGCCTGGTTGATCCTGCGTTACAGCGTGCGCCTGCCCCTGAAAACTTTTTTCAAGGTAAACATGGTGCTGATGTTTTTACTGGCGGTGGTGCTGGCGGGCAAAGGTATCGCCGCCATCCAGGAAGCGGGTCGCTTCCCGATCGATCCGGTGAATATCCCGCAAATTCCATTATTGGGAATTTACCCCAGCTGGGAGGGCATTGGCACACAACTGGGGCTCATTGGCCTGGCCGGCCTATGGCTCGGTTACCAGCGCCTGCGACGTCAGCCGGAACGAGATCCGGCAAACGCCTGACCCTGCAAGCTGGCTATTGATGTGGTGCACAACCGGTGAAGATCAAACAAGATCACAGCACCGGTTT
>JAHECY010000096.1 GCA_024641505.1 Gammaproteobacteria bacterium | reverse complement strand
ATATGTGTTGCGTGATCTGGGGATAACGGATTACAAATTCATGAACGGTGGCGCCAAGGCCTACTACAAAATGGTGGCCGATATGCACCGGCGGGACTATGACCATGGTCAGATGGGTAATCATGTCGACGCCCATGCGCACGGGGATATGGCCCCGTCCGAGGGGCACGTCATGCCATCGGGGGAGGCCGTGGATAAAGCCGATAGTGTGATCAAGGATCACAGCGCTGCCAACCCCTCCGGTCATGATATGGCCGGACACAAGCACGACATGTAATTCGTTATTTACCCTTCCTGATCGCGCATCGGTCCCTGAAGCGGCCAGGTGCGGCGCACGCATCCTGCGCGCGCCGTGCTTCGGCCGATACTCCCTCTTGCCTGACGGTACGGGCACGCCATTTAATGCTTTTCTAAGATATTAATGGGCTGGCTGACTATACTTGCTCCTATCAACGTGCTGACGTGTTTTCCGCCGGGAGTGTGTGGCAACGTTGTCTGCATGCGCGAGGACTGCTTAAGACGGGCTTAATATTGCATATTACCGCGGTCAGTGGTTTTGCAGTTTTTCTCAGTAGGGTTGAGTGAATGTCGTAATGAATTAATGAAGCTGTCGGGATGCGGGTACGCTAGCTCAGTCCTGTATTTCCTAAATTGATCTGTAAACCAAAACCTTTGAACAAAAAAAATAATGTGGAGGCGATCATGGGACAGTTTTTTTATAGGATGTGGCAAATCGGCGTCATGTTGCTTGCGACTGTCGCAGCTTGCGAAGCGGCGGACAATTTCCCCTTGCGCACAGACTACAAGGATGTTGTCGTTATTTCCCAGCAGCAACTCGCGCGGCAATTGACTGATTATACTATCGTAGACGTGCGTTCCGCGTTGGAATACGAAATTCTGCATATCCAGGGTGCACTCAACGTGGAATTTGACAATTGGCAATTTCATCACAAAATAAAATCACTGTACGCGCAACAGCGCAAGCCCCTGGTCTTTTATTCTGGCAGCAGTAACTGCCGTGACGCTTATCAGGCCGTGCTGATGATGCACAATATTGTGCCGGACGCGGCATTGTTCACCTACGACGGCGGTATCGGCGAATGGACCGATACCAATTTGCGCAGAACCGTATACCGGGGCCAATTTCCCGCCAACGCCCGCGACCTCATTAAAACAGACCAGTACCGGGAGCATTTATTGCCACCGATGAAATTCGAGAACAAGATCGCGTCCCGCTATGTGGTGTTGGATATCCGTACGCACCAGGAGCGGGAGGGCGTGGGCCTGTTTTTTGGTCACGAACAATGGGTCGGCATCAACAAGTACGACAAACTGACCAAGTTTCTGAAAAAAGTGAAAGCCTCCGGAAAACCATTGCTGGTTTTTGATAATAACGGTGACAAGACCCGCCTGTTACAATATGAGTTACAGCGGTTGGGCATCAAGGAGTATTTCTTCATGGCCGGCGGCGCCACCGCATATTACGCCATGATTGCCGGTATGCATGATCGTGGCTTCGACCATGGTCAGGTATCCCGGCGCATGGACGCTCTGGCGGGGCGGGAACTGGCGGCGGACAGCAAACACATGGTCGAGGCGCCTGCCACGGCCATGTCTTTGAAAACACCTGTCGGCGCCGACACCGCCATGACCACGGACCGGGTCATTGCCCCTGATGCCGGTGCAATGCGGGAAATGACCCCGCCTTCCGGTGCTCTGGAGGCTTCCGCGCCGCTTGACGTTACCAGTATCCCCATGAACATGGGAACATCGAATCCCGTGAACGATACCACATCGCCATCGGCGCAATTGGCCAGTCATGGCGCGCCGCGGTGAGCGCCCCGTGGCCCGATATTGGCATCCATGGTGTTGGCAGTAAAGATTAACCGCCAAACAGTCGCTGCAACTGGGGAAAGATCTCGGGCGCCACGCCCTGACGCTGCACATCGATCACATCCACGAGCTTGCGCGTTTGCCGGATGATTTGTTCCAAACGCGCATCCTCATTGACCAATAACCAGATTCGGCTGAGTGCCGGGTCCGCCAGGGGCAGGCACATAATGCCATCGACATTATAGGAACGACGCGCAAACAGGCCGCACACATGGGACATGACCCCGGGATGGTTTTTTACCGTTAATTGCAGGATGGAGCTGGGTGTCGAGTGTTTGATGTTCATAAGGCCACCTGGGTTTCCGGTATTTGAGTAATCATCTCGCGGTTACCCGCGCCGGGCGGCACCATGGGAAAAACCATGGCGTCAGGATCGATTGGCACGTTGATCAGTTGCGGTCCCGGTATCTGTAATGCCTGAGTCAGCGTCAGCAGCGGAGCGCCGCACTGGCCGAGGTCATGGCCGCCGATGCCCATGGCGCGGGCGATGGCGACCAGGTCCGCGCTGCGCCGATTACGAGTACCGTGGTAACGCGCACCGTAGAACAGGGTCTGCTGCTGTTTCACCAAGCCCAGATTCTGGTTGTTCATCACCACAATCTTGATGTTTAAGTTGTGTTCCGCCAGGGTATCCAGCTCCTGCAAGTTCATCAACATGCTGCCGTCGCCGCTGATGCATACCACCACGCGCTCCGGATTCGCCAGCGCCGCGCCGATGGCGGTGGGCAAGCCGAAGCCCATGGTGCCCAAGCCCCCGGAACTGAGCCATTGGCGGGGGCGCGTAAACGGATAGGCTTGCGCGGTCCACATTTGATGCTGTCCAACGTCGGTAACCACGATGCTGTCGGCAGGTACCAGGCCGGCAAGCGTATGCAACAGGGTGTAAGGTGTGAATAAAGTCGGTGCCTGATCAATGACCAGCGGAAACTCCGCTTGCATTGCCGCCACCCGTCGGCGCCATTGCGAACGCTTGATGTCATGGCAGTGTTGGTGGAGGTAGGCGACGGCGTCGGCGATATCGCCGTGTATCGAAATAGTCGCTTGTTTGATCTTGTTGAGTTCGCTGGGGTCGATATCAATATGAATGATCGGCGCCTGTACGCAAAAACGATCGGCATTACCCGTCGCCCGGTCATCGAAACGTACGCCGGCGGCGAGCAGCAAATCACATTCCTCCAGCGCCATGTTGGTGTAACGTGCACCATGCATGCCCAACATGCCTAAGAACAAAGGATGTTCGGTGGGCATGGCGCCCAGTCCCATGAACGTTGCCACCGTGATCAAGTCCAGGCGTTGCGCCAGCGCGGTAAGTTGGCTGCTGCAGCCGGCATTGATGACACCGCCCCCGATCATCAATACCGGCCGTTGCGCTTGTGCCAGCATCATCACTGCTTGATCCAAAGCGGCGGTATCAATGCTATGGCGCGTGGTGTTACCGTAGGTCACCGGTGCCGGCCACTGTACGATATCGATGCTCTGCAATTGCACATCTTTGGGTACGTCGATGGCCACGGGTCCGGGTCGGCCCGTCATCGCGACCCGGAATGCTTCCGGGATCACGTGCAGCAGTTCCTCCGCGGAACGCACCACCCAGTTATGTTTGGTGATGGGTAACATCAAACCGAAAGTGTCCACTTCCTGAAACGCGTCGGTGCCGATGAGGGCGCTTGCGACCTGGCCGGTAATAGCGATGATGGGGACGGAATCCATGTTGGCGTCAGCCACGGCGGTAACCAGATTGGTGGCGCCGGGCCCGGAGCTGGCGAGACATACCGCCGGCAGACCCGTGGTGCGGGCGATACCTTGAGCGATGAATCCGGCGCCTTGTTCGTGTCGTGCCAGGATATGCCGGATGTTGCTGGTACTCAGCGCGTCATATAAAGGCAGATTGGCGCCGCCGGGGATGCCGGCGACCTGGGTGATGCCCTGGCGTTCAAGCAGGGTAACGATGATTTGCGCTCCGGTGTATTTCATAAGGCGCGCTTCCCGAATCGAACACGATAATTTGGCATGACACGAATCTCCTGGCAAAAAAAACCCCCTCCGGTTTGCGCCGGAGGGGGTTGTGATTGTTTCAGATCATGAACCCGCTACGGCGATAGGCCGGCAACCAGCACCACAACCACGACGACCGGGACCAGAGAAAGCTTGATCATGTCAGGGGTAATGGATTTCATTTCGCGGTGATTCATCTGTCTGCGGATTAACTGTGTGAAGTTATAGCATGAGGAAAAGCGGCGGCGCAAGAGGCGGCAAGGTATTTATTGCCGTTTATCCCGAGTTTCGGCAAGGCGCTGAAAACAGCTTAATGCCTCCCGCACTTGCTCCGTGGTGGGTGCTTTGCCGCCGTATAAGGCGAGGTGCGTGCAGCGGGAAATATAATTGATCGCGTCTTGACGGGCGCCGAAATCAGCGACCAATGCGGTGCTATAGTCGCCGATGGTGGTCGCCGGGGAGCGGGGTTTCCCCAGACGCGTGAAGAATTTTTCCATTTCTTCGAAACATTCAACGATAAAATGCCCGGGATCACCTTTGACCTGCCGCGCAAGACGTAACACGGCCAATCGGCTCAGCACGGGATGGCGCCAGCGCAGGAAGGCAATATACAGCAAGGTAGCGACTAATCCCAGTGTGGCCAGATAGACCCCCATGGCTTTGATGCTCATGAACAGCGTAATACAGAATTGCTTGACCGTATGCCACAGCATGGCCGCGTATTCGGCGATGGCCTTGAGGGTGGCCACCAATGTGGTCAAGGTTACTTCATTCCAGGAGCCGGTTTCCACCAATTGACTGCCGCGTTGCAGATTATTCAGGTACTCGGTGAGGGCTCCCGCGGTGCTTGCCGGTTGCTCACGTTGCGGTAACGCGTAGAAGGCGGTGGGTTCAAAGCTTACCCAACCGAAGTTGGAAAAATAGGCTTCCACCCAGGCGTGCGCATCCAGTCCGCGCACCTCGAAGTAGCCGGTAATCGGATTCATGTTGGTGGCCGAAAAACCCGTGGCCAGGCGCGCCTGCATACCCAGACTGCGCAGCATCAGTACCATGGATGTCGCGAACAGTTCACAGTGACCTCGGCGGGTATCAAACAGGAAGCGGTTGATGGCCGCCAGGGAAAATTTTTCGTACACGGTATCCAAACTATAGGTGAAGTTGGTACGCAGATAGTTTTCCACAGACAATGCCTGTTGCAGTTCATCGCTGTCGTGTTGTCCGATATCCCGCGCCAGGCGGCTGAGTGCCGGATGCAATTGTTCCGGTAGCTGCCGGTATTGATCCGCCGCCGGCGGTGTCACCGGTCCCGTGGCGGGATGGCCGTGTACTTCTTCGATATAGGAGAGCGCCGAGTATACCGTGCCTTTGCGCAAGATGCCGGGAACGAAAATATTGCCATAGTGGTCGCGGGCGACCACAGTTCCGGGAAATTCCAGTTTTTCCAATTTCGACGCCGCAAATACTTCACCTTTAATGTTCTGTTGCAGGGATATTAATTGCTGAATTTGGGGTTTATGTTGTTGACCAAGTTCGAGTCCACCACGCGGAATGCGGTGTTTGCGATCGCGTGTTTCGCTGCGGCGCCAGCTATCGTTTTCAAAAACGTCGAACACCATGCCGCGCAAATAGAGAGGCCGGTCGGCCTGCAGGTACAGCACCAGCGCATTGCTCAATGATCCCGAGCCGATCGCGCTCATGTCGTAGTATTGCTCGAATCCTCCGTAGCGAAATGTGTCGCCATCAGCGATGTCGGCGGCGCTATTGTTTGCAGGATCGGTTGCCGGATCGTCCTGCGGTTGTTGCACGTCGTCGGACCGGGATTTTTCGGCGAACTGTTCCTGATCCGCCAGGTTCTTGCCGTCACCTGCGGCTTTGTCCCAATTTTTGTCATGATAGTTGGGGCCGCCATCGCTGAAGAACGCGCCGATATTCAATGCCGGGGGCCGCGGCGTGAACAAATACAACAGCGACGCCAGGGTCAGCACGATTACCGCCAGACCCGCCACGCTGTATTTCATGGGCACGTGGTAACGATCGACGCTGCTGCCCTGGTGTTCCGCGAGATTGAGCCGTGCGTCGATATAGTTGGCGATCAGGGCGAACGTCACCGCCAGCACATACGCCACCATGTAAAGCAAATACATGCTGCTTTTGCTGTTGGCTGCGCCAAACAGCATGATGATGAACGTTATCATATAGGCGTAGAACAGATCGCGCCGTAATGCCAGTGTGCAATGTTTGGCCGCCAGTAACCATAACAGCAGCGCTACCAGCGCATTGATCAGACTGTCGAGAGCCAGGCTGTAGAGGAAAACGATTAAGCCGATGCCGGCAAAGCCGGTCATAATCTGCTCGTTGAGAGTCTTGGGAGTGACGGCGTGTCGAAAGCCGATGATCAGGGTGAAACCATAGGTCAGACACCAGAACAGGAATAACGCCAGCTGCGTCAGTATGGATTCCCTGAGACTGCCGTACGCCAGTACCGGAATGATGGAGACCAGGTAGACACCGACATAAACCGGGTAGAACCTTATCCTGTTCATATTACGGTAAATATTTCGGCCAGATTGTCGCCCCGGTGCACGCGGTACACGGGCATTTCCCGGGATAACCAGCGAGTGCCGCCCGCGCGTCGCTGTACCGGGTACAGAAAACTCTGGCTGTCCATGGCCACCCACACCGGTTTGACGTGCTGCGCGCCGCATAGGCTGGTGTCCGGCAGCACCGTGGTTCCGGGCGCGGGCACATGAAACAGCACCAGAATGCTGCCGGGTCGGGTTTTCGCCAACGCCCGCTGTAGCGCCTGCCCATAGGGTACATCACCGTCACAGCGCACCTCGGCCAATGCCGTCATGATGGTGTGTAATTGCTTGTCGCTGCGCACTGCCGGCAGATCCAGAGTTTCCGCACCGAATCCCAGAAGCCGCACTCGATGTCCCTCCGCCAACGCATGTTTGGCCAGCGAGGCGGCGATGGTTACCGCATATTCCAGGGTGGAGTGTTTACCTTCGCCATAGTCCGCTTCCCGATGCAGATCCAGCACCAGCGTTAGTTCCGTTGCCGATACATACTGATATTCCTTGACCACGAGTTGCTGGTGCCGGGCCGAGCTTGGCCAGTGCACATGACGCGGATTATCGCCGTGACGGTATTCGCGCACGCCGAAGAACAAATCACTGCCACCGGTCATGGCTACCGCGTTGACGCCGAGCATCGGCAGGTGGTTTCCGCTGATATAAGGAAAGTAATCTATCGCGAACGTGTCGGGATAGACCAGAATTTCACCGCTGCTGTCGGGCACCACCCGTTGTGCCGTGTGCACACCGAACGGGAATGCCGATTTCAATACCATCGGACCCAACGTATGACGGCCTCGATAGTCGGCCTGAAAAGTTAACCCGGTGCTGCACTGTTGTCTGATCAGAGGCAGGAATGACATGTGCGCTCCGGCACCCTCGGGGGCCGCGGAAAACGATGACCAGACTTCAATCAGGGAACGGGGCGTCCGGTTGTCGTTGGTGATTTCCAGGGCGACGTTGAAAGATTCTCCCGCAGTGATCTGCCGCGGATAATGTGTGTCCATACGCAGGCCGCGCAGCATGAAGCGCGGCGCGCAATAGGACACCGCTAAAATCGCCAGTAACATGGCCAGCATGCCGTACAGCAGGGTGATGCCGCGATTCCAGGCAATGAGAAATACAATAACGGAAAGCGCGATCAGGCCATTGTGAACGGAAACATAACGCGGCAACTCAGGCGGCTTTGACGGGGACGGCGACATGTTCCAGAACCGATTGCAGAATGGATGCCGGTGTTTTTCCAGACAGGCGTGCCTGGGAGGCGAGGATGATGCGGTGCCCCAGCACCGGTATCACCACGCGTTTGACGATGCCGGGATCCACGAATTTCTGGCCGGTCACCAGCGCCAACGCCTGGGCAGCCTTCATCAAGGCAATGGAACCGCGGGGGCTGGCGCCCAATTCAATATCCGGGTGCTGGCGAGTGTGGCCGGTAATTTCCGCGATATAGCGCTGCACCGTCGGCGCAACATGAATATGACTGACGTCTTCCTGCATCTGCGCCACCACCTCCGGTGTCAAAACCGGTCCGATATTGGCAATGGGATGATGATGAGTCTGCATTTGCATCACTTTGACTTCATCATCGATGCTCGGGTAACCCAGGCTGAGGCGCATGAAAAACCGGTCCAACTGCGCTTCCGGCAAGGGGAAGGTGCCATGGTATTCCACCGGGTTTTGGGTGGCGATCACCATAAAAATAGCGGGCAGTGCATGGGTGGTGCCATCCACGCTCACCTGATTTTCCGCCATGGCTTCCAGCAATGCCGACTGCGTGCGCGGTGTCGTGCGGTTGATTTCATCCGCCAACAGCAGATTGGTAAACACGGGTCCCTTGATGAATTCAAAACCCAGTGTTTTCTGATTATAGATGGCGACACCCGTGACGTCCGAGGGCAGTAGATCCGGGGTGCATTGAATACGTTTGAATTCCAGATGCAAGGACTTGGCGAGGGCGCGGGCCAGCATGGTCTTGCCCAGGCCGGGCGCGTCTTCCAGTAACAGATGGCCGCGACACAGCAAGGTAACCAGGGTAAACACCACCGGATCGTTCTTGCCGACGATCACCTGACTGATATTTTTATAGAGCTTGGTGAGATGTTCTTTGTGCTCCGCCATAACTCCGTCGTCCTCGGGTATTCAAAGACATATCGGACTGTGCGGGGATTTATTGAGCTCGGTGGTGGATTCGGGCAGCTTTTGTGGACGATATGGGATTCATTAAAAGGCTTATAGACGATAGCCGGGGGAAGGGCATCGACCGACTGTTGTGGCAGGGACACGCTGGCGTCCGCGCGCACATATTGACTCAATAATGCCAACAACGACACGAGCAGCATTCTGGATATCATGATCGGGTATCTCCCGCAAATATTCTGTTGAATATGCCGCAGTAAACTTACTTTGACCTTATCGCCACAGATTGGAATTGTCCCTATCGAGGGGCCGACCGGTGACGATGGCTACACAGGACCGGGTACAGAAACCGTCAATGCCTGAACAAAAAATGCCTCCTTGCTCCGGTAGCAGGTCGGTAGGACAATTACCCCATTAATTTGTGATGACCGGACCGTGGAACACTATGGTTAACCCTAAAAAATGTCTCTGGCTGTTATGTTTGATACTGGTGAGCGGCCGGGTACTGACCGCGTGCGACGATAACGATCAAAAGCGTGACCAACCCAATATCGAGCCGGTGGCCACGGCGGTGAAAACCATGCTGCCGCTGGCCTATGCCGTGTCGCAAACCATGGCCGCCGTGACCGGCAGCGCCGTACCCGGTGTCACGCCGAGCAATACCTGCGCGAGTTATCCGTGTCTGGCGTCGGCAACAATGACCCTGGATGAGGGTGCGGTGCCGGTGCGTTTGGAACGTTATGGCGAGGTCTATGTGGCGGGTTTGTGGAGTGCCGCTGACCAGGCGGTGATGACCGTGGTGTTCTTGGGAGCTAAAGCCGGTAGCGGAAATTACCCGGTGAGTAAAATATCCACGGTCCCGGTCTCCCGGACGAGTGATGGGATAACGGTGGTGTACGCGAGCACGGATATCGATATCGCTTCTGACCCGGATGATGTGGTGCTGGACGATCAGCAGTTACAAGACGAATTGGCGCGGTTGCAGACATCGCCGAGCAATGATGTGGAAGTCGCGGTAGCCCTGGATGCCTGGGTGGCGACGGTGGATTATAAGGGTACCCCCGAGGACTTCACGGATGACAGCTATAGCTTGAGTGGCGGTGGCCAGTATGTGGGGGTCGGTGATCATCTGGCCTATGTTTACCAATTGGGAATGGTCGGCACGACCATGGAGCCCACTTGCTCTCTCAATCCCCAGCAGGGTTACGCGTTGATCAACGAGCTGGAAGTACGCTCGGGTTCGCAACAGGACTGGCCGAAAATCGGCGCCGCCACGCTCGAGTTTCGCAGCGGATGTGATGGTAGTGCGCGCGCGCTGCTGGCGGTGGGGAGCTATGGATTGATCGCGGATAAAACCATACCACTGGATCTGGGTCTGGTGGCGGCCAGTCGCTCGTCCGCCACCGCCAGCGTGCCGAATGCCCCATCGGCGCCGGCGCGCCCGGGTCCGAGCGCACCACCACGACCTTGACCGGCACGCAGGTCCGTGCCGGCGGTCAGCGCCTGGAATTACAGCATTTTCTTGAATTCCTTGATCTTGGTCTCGGCAAAAGTTTTGCGCTCCTGGGCTTCCCTGGCCTTGGCGCCTTCCGGATGCTGGTCGAGGTAGCCGTTGATTTCGCCGATCATGCTTTCAAGATAACGTACTTTGAGCGAAATCTGTTCGGTCCCGTGGTACTTTTCCCATTGTTCTTCCACATAACTGTAGTCTTTATTGTCTTTGGCGGCGGCTGCGGTTTGTGACCAGTAAGTCATCAACTTTTTCAGTTCACTGTTGTTGGGATACGCCTGCAGGGCATCTTCGAGGTAGGCGTGCACGCCTTGCGGGTCCTCCAGTTGTTTCTGGCTGAAATACTTGATGAGCTGAGATTCCGTATCGCCCAGCATGATCACGCCCATGTTATCCACGAAAAATGAACCTGAATGCACATGCAACATGGTGCCGTCAGGCACCGGTCTATCCAGGGTCAGCTCATACATGTCTTTTTGCGCCAGGGGTTTGATATCGAAGCGAATCGGCTTGATGTCGACGATGATATCGATGGGCCGCAGTTCAAACACGAAGTTGTTTTCCGAGAAGTCCTTGGCATAGATGATCACTTTCAGCTGATCGTCGGCGCGCGTGACCGCGGGCACTTCGTGCAGATATTTGAAATCCACGAAGTTATCCATGTGCTGGTAGGGTCCGAATTTTACATAGCCATTGGCGCCCGCCACATAAACACCGTAGGACTCGATGTTGTCGACGGGTTTCGCCCAGGCGGCGCCGGCTACGCCGAGGATCGACAGCGCGGCGACAATAAACGACATTATTTTGTACATAACATACTCCCTTGTTTAACCATTGGACAACCCCATCACCCCGCGCAGTATAACCACGAAATCCGTAGAAACGAATTCAAAAATTTACTGCTGGTATTAATGTCGCCGGGTATGGCAGCCAGCCGACATGGATCAGCAGCACTACCCCAATCGAATAAATCATGGCGATGGCCAGGGCTTGTCGCAGGCTGACTGTCTTTTTGCCACGGTAACTGATGCCTACGCCACCCCAATGGAGTAGCAGAAATCCCAGGATATTGGTTAACCAATAGCAAATGACAAAAGCAGCGGGAAACAGATCCGGTACAAAGAAGTCGAACGGTGCGGCAAGTACATAGGCCAGCGGAATATTGATGATCATGTCGTTCCACCAGGACAGGGGCGAGAGTATAAAGCCGGTGGTGATTAGAACGGCGCGCAGTAGAGGGTGTCGCATGGTAACCGGCTCGTGAACCCCGGTACGCCACGGACCCTGAGGCAGCCGTGCGCGTTGATGGGGAAGGTATGCATCTTTTCAGCCTAGAGGTTTTACCAGAATTAAGATAGTTGTGAAAATACCCTCTTTCAATTAATAAATAGTGGCTTAGGGGGCGACTGCGTGCCGTTTCCGGTACAAATTCAGGATTACCTAAGCCTGTATAGGGATTATCATGAACAGGACACAACGCTGGGGAATCCGTTGCTGGTATGCTGGCGCATCGGGAACAGAAATTTCTGATTTTTAATTATTATTAAAATGGAATTTAGATTGAAGGGGATTGCGATGACACGTTTACGGAGCGTTTTTTTCACCCGCGCCTGGGGCCTGGTGCTGGTAATGTTGGCGATATTCACCCTGGCCGCCTGCAATCCATTGAACGGTGATAGCGCTAACAAGGATAAACACCCGGATCCCGGTACGCCACCCGCCGCCAGCAACGGGAATCCCACCGATGACGCGCCTTCAAATAATGACAACCCGGGCGTGCCTGATGCCGGTGATTCCGGTACGGGCGTCACTCTCAGCCCACTGGCCAGCGCTTTGAAACTCAATGCCGTTGCCGGATGTGATGATTTCAAAGCACGTCTCACGGAAACGCTGTATAAGACATTCACTACCCAGTACGGCGTGATCACCCGCGGCGGGGTTGTTGGCCAGCCCGGACCGATGCCGGTGCCGACCGACAGCAGCAGCGCGTCGCCCAGCGCACCGGACGGTGTTTCCGGGACCAATAATCAGGAAGTAGGAGTCGATGAAGCCGATCTGGTGAAAACCGATGCGTCGGGAAATTTCTATATTTTGCATAACAATTTGTTGCTCATCGAGCGTGGCTTCCCTCCGGCGTCACTGGCCGAGGCCGGGCGTCTGGACTTGACGGTGAACGGCAGCAAGATGTTTCTGGATGAAGCCGCGGGCCGTCTGGTGATATTCGCCAGGGAAGCGCTTATCTATCTTCAGGACAGTATCGGGGGCGCCGGCATGATCATGCCCGGCATGCCGAAATCGGAAATCATTTTCGTGGACGTGCGTGATATCACCCGGCCGACGATTACCAAGCGTATCGTGGTCGACAGTTATTTCGGCGAATCCCGTAACATTGGCGCCCGTGTGCATATGGTCAATCGTTTCCCGACCCCGGTGCCGCCGGTGTTGCAGGAGGCGGAATTTCAGGCATTACTGCAGGAATATGACCTGGCGCGCAGCCGGAGCATGCCAAGTGATACGCCTGATCCAACGGTCAGCGCACTGGAACAGAAAATTCATGACGCCATCGTGGCGGCGGTGCAGGCGGTTGCAATCAACGACTTGCTGCCCCATGTGCTGGTGGACGTGAACGGTACGCAAACGCTTGAGCCATTGTTGACCTGTGCCGACATCAGCATACCGCAAGTGACCCCCAGCAACGGACTGCAGGTGTTGTCGAGCTTTGATACGGACGGCGCCAATCTCCAGTCTGTGGCCATTACCGGTGATGCCTGGCAGGTATACGTCAGTGCGAATTATTTTTATCTGGCGCAGAACAGCGGCAGCTGGTGGTGGCCGAATAGCGCCAACGATCTACCCCATACCGTGATCCACAAATTCGCCATCTCGAACGCGGCGCCGGTTTACGTTGCTACCGGCGTGGTGGATGGCTGGTCCCGGGATCAATTCAGTTTCAGCGAGCATAACGCGTTCTTGCGGGTGGTCACGCACTACAGTTATTTCGATCCCGTGGCGCTCAGCAATGACATGACCAATCATCTGTTTGTCCTTGAGGACGACCTGCAGGGTAACCTGGTCGTGGCCGGTGCCGTGCGTGATTTCGGAAAACGCGAAGACGTGTACAGCAGCCGTTTCGTCAACGACAAGGGCTATGTGGTGACATTCCGCCGGATTGATCCTTTGTTTACCTTCGATCTCAGCGACCCCCACCATCCGGTGCTTAAAGGTGAAGTGGCGATAACCGGATTCAGTTCCTATATGCACCCGCTGGGTGACAGTCACCTGTTGACCATCGGTCGCAGCGGCACCGCCACCGGCGCCGCCAATGCCGTACAATTGCAAATCTTCGATGTCAGCGATCTGGCGGCGCCCAAACTCAGTTTCAGTCTGGTGCCGGTAACCGGAGACGGTGGCTATAGCTGGAGTGAAGCCATGTATGATCATCTGGCGTTCACCTATTATGAGCCGCAAAAACTGCTGATCATTCCATTGACTTATTACAACGGCATCAAGGCATCGACGTTCAACGGTTTCGCCTTGTTTCGCGTGGATGCGCAGCAGGGGATCACGGATCTGGGGCGCATCGACCATGCGGACCTGGCGTATCAGGCGCTATGTAAAAACAGTGATCCCGCTACCACGAATTACCAATACAACTGTACCCGGGGCGGCTATGTCTATTATGCCAACGCCCGGCGCAGCATTGTGATGACCAGCGGACCGGATACCTGGGCTTACACCCTGTCCGGTATCGGTCTCAAGGCCAACGATGTCGATGCGCTGAAGGAACCCGCTGCCGGTGCCATCATATTTCCCTGAGCCGGCGCAGCGCTTATAACCAGGAAGTAAAACCGAGCAGCAGCCCGTAGTCGGGGCTGCCGTCGCTGAGACCGATAAACGCACCGGTCATGACGGAAAATTTGCTGTTCAGCAGATAGAAACCGCCAAAACTGAATTCCAGCGGATTTTCCATGTCGCGCAGCATTGCCGTGCGCCCGTTGAATGATGCATAAGCGCCTACTCGCTGCCATCCCCTGAAAATTCCCAGGCTGTATTGAGTGGAGTTTTCGTAGTCGATCCCTGGCGGGTCTCCCACCAGGACATAACCAAGATCAAGACTTAGTATTATCGTGTCAAGCTGCTTGCTGATGCCGAGATTGACCCCCACATCGGTTTCACCGGTGCCCAGACCCTTATCTTCATCCGCGGTGGGCAG
>JAHECY010000095.1 GCA_024641505.1 Gammaproteobacteria bacterium | reverse complement strand
CGAGTGCCGCATTGCGTGATCGTGGATCAGGATTACGATCAGGAACTGGAAAATACTCTGATGTCAGGTGCGCGTATCGGGGGGGTGCCCGATGCGTTACCGATTGCTTCGGATATGGTGGATGTGGTGACACTGCCTCATGTTCTGGAGTTCGTCAAAGATCCGCATCAGGTGCTGCGGGAAGTGGATCGTATACTCATTCCTGAAGGCCATGTAGTGATACTGGGGTACAACCCATTGAGTTTCTGGTATTTCGCCCGCGTACTGCTTGGCTGGCGCCGACATCCGCCTTGGTGTGGCCGGTTCTTCAGTGTCGCGCGCATCAAGGATTGGTTATCGCTGTTAGGGTTCGATATCGCCTATACCCGGTTTTTTTTCTATCGGCCACCGGTGCAGCACATGGGCATCATTCACCGCCTGGCATTTGTGGAACGACTGGGAAACCGTTTGTGGCCTATTTTCGGGGGCTTGTATATCGTCGTGGCCAAGAAAAAGGTGGTGACGCTGACGCCTATCAAGCCGCGCTGGCGGCCGCGTCGTAGTTTCATTCCCGCCGGTGTGGTCGAAACCCAGAACAGGAACAATACGTGAAACAAGTGCAGATATTTTCCGACGGTGCCTGTAAAGGTAATCCAGGTCCCGGCGGCTGGGGTGTGGTGCTGCGTTACAATGGGGTTGAGAAACACCTTTATGGTTATGAACCGGATACGACCAATAACCGCATGGAGCTGATCGCCGCCATCGAAGGATTGGATGCCTTGGCGGAAAAATGTACGGTGGATATCACCACCGATTCTCAGTATGTACGCAACGGGATAACCACCTGGTTGGTTAATTGGAAACGTAAGAACTGGAAAACTGCCGACAACAAGCCGGTAAAAAACATTGATCTGTGGCAGCGGCTGGAGGTTTCGGTGGCGCGCCACGAGGTACGGTGGCACTGGGTGCGGGGACATACCGGACATGATGGCAACGAGCAGGCGGATTTGCTGGCGAACAAAGCGATCGCCGAGAGAAGATCAAATAGGTCCTAGACAGTATCGCGTCCATCAACAGCAATAATGTCGCGCCAATGCGCAAAGATGCCGCAGCAAAATCTTTTTGATAATAAGTCATTGGTTTGCCGGCTTTGTGAAGCTCAAATCAGGCCTATGCAGGAGGAATAAAAGTATGCGACAGATCGTCCTCGATACGGAAACCACGGGTTTGGAACCCAGTCAAGGGCACCGGGTAATCGAAATCGGGTGTGTGGAAATGGTTAATCGGCGTCTTACCGGCAACCATTATCATCAATATCTGCAACCGGACCGAGCGGTGGATGAAGGGGCCTTTGAAGTACACGGCATCAGCAGTGATTTCCTCAAGGATAAGCCTCGGTTCAAGGATGTGGTTGAGGATTTTCTGGGGTTCATCAAAGACGCCGAACTGATTATCCATAATGCGCCATTCGACGTCGGATTTCTAAACCACGAATTGAGCTTGCTGGCACTGCCTGCACCGGACGCGCGTCTGGAGGACATCTGCACCATCACGGATACGCTGGCCATGGCGCGGCGCATGCACCCGGGGCAGAAAAATAATCTGGATGCCTTGTGCCGACGCTACAGTATCGACAATTCCCATCGTGACTTGCACGGCGCGCTGTTGGATGCGGAGATTTTAGCGGATCTTTACCTGGTCATGACCGGTGGCCAGGGTAATCTGTTTCATGACACGCAAGAAGGAAAAGTTTCCGCGGTAAATGTGATCAGTACCAGTCTGGATCCTGATCGCAAACCTCTGAAGATTATTCATGCCACGGACCAGGAGCTTCAGGAGCATGAGCGCTTGCTGCAATTGATTGACAAGGCCAGCGATGAACAATGCTTGTGGCGCTTGTTGCCGGGGGAGCGTCAGCTCGATTCGGCTTCCTGATCGGTGCTGTGATGTTGCGTCGCGTCATGATGGGCATCATGGTCCGGCGCGGCAGCGCATCCCCAGTCCCAGTTATGAATCCACGATTGCAGCTCAGTGAGCGTTATTGCAGGACAGATGTGATTCCCTTGCGCCATGTCACACCCGAGAAGCTTCAGTAAGTGCCACACTTCCTCGGTATCGACACCCTCAGCCGTTACCCGCATACCCATGTTATGAGCCAGATCGATGGTGGAGCGTACGATTACGGTGTCATTGTTGTGCTCCTTCATTTCCAGCACAAATGAGCGATCAATCTTGATTTCGTCCACCGGCAGTTTTTTGAGCGTGGTCAATGATGAATGCCCGGTGCCAAAATCATCGATTACCAGGTGGATGCCCGCGGCGTGTAATTTTTCGAGGGTACGCAGCGCTCGGGTGGAGTCTGACATCACGGCGCTTTCCGTTAGTTCCAGGTAAAGCCAGCGGCCATCCAGCCCGGTTGTTTCCAGGATCGACAACACCGTTTCCGATAGCGATGCATCCAGGAGGTTGCGGGCGGAAATGTTGACTGTGGCGTGAATGGGAAATCCCAAATGATGCAAATGATCGCAAGCGATTGCTGTTTGCCGCACAACCCATTTGGTCAGTGGTTTGATCAATCCGGTGTGTTCCGCCAAAGGCAGGAAACTGTTTAATGGTATGGTGCCGCGTTCCGGGTGATCCCAGCGTACCAGGGCTTCGATGCCGACCAGTTGAGATGTGTTCATGGCGACTTTGGGTTGGAATACGAGGCTGAGTCCGTCGCTTTCGATGGCGCGCCGCAAATCGCTTATCATGGTAAGCTGGGACAAACTGTGATTGTCATGCGATGAGTCATAAAGCGCGAAACCTTGATGATTGTGTTTGGCCTGATACATGGCGATATCCGCTCGCTGCAGCAGTGATTGTGGCTCGTTGCCGTGGTCGGGGTAAATGGCAATACCGATGCTCAATTCGATATTTACCGTTTGACCCTCGATCGTGTATGCATGATCCATGGCGCGCTGAATCTTCTGCGCGACGGTGATGGCATTTTGCTCATCGCCGGTCGCCGGCAGGATGGCGGCAAATTCATCGCTGGCGAAACGGGCGGCGGAGCGGTCGGTGAGGCGGGCCAGAGTGTCTGATTTGCGGAGAATCTGTTGTAAACGCTGGCTGACCTGTTGCAGCAATTTGTCGCCGATTTCACTGCCCAACACATCATTAATTTCCTTGAACCGGTCGATGTCCATCATCATTAGCGCGAAGCTGGATTTGTTGCGTTCGCACAGAAAGATGTTTTGCTGCAGCCGATCTGTGAACAGAGCGCGATTTGGCAGTTCTGTGAGTGCGTCGGTATAAGTAAGTTGATCGATGGAATGGTGGAGCGCCGTGTACTCCTTACCCAAAGCGCCGATATACTGCGCTATCTCGCTAATCTCTTGGTTACCGACGATTTCCAGAGATTCGCCCAGGCGCGAGCGATCCTGCTGTATTGCGTGTAAGTAGTGTTTAAGTTTTTGCAGCGGCTGGAACCACAGGGCTTGAAACATCATGAAGGCGGCGATCATCACCAGCAGCATAATACCTAAAGTTGTTGCCGCCACCACGATCTGGGTGGATCTGAGTTCTGTAGTCAGTGCCTGTCCGTTGTGGGCTACTGATATTTCCAGTGCCGGCTCAAAGATGTTGCTGCGCAGCAGGTATTGTGCGATCAGCAAGGTATCGCGCTCGCCGGCGTTTGGCCAGTTGTCCGCCTGATAAATCAGCTCGCCTTGCGGCAGGGAAAGCCGTATTGGCAGTCCAAGGTCCGTTTCCAGTTGTTTCAGGTTATAAATCGGATTGCTGATGACTACGATGTAGCCGGAAATTTTAAGTCCACCGATCGGTACCGCCATGCCGTGATAGGGCATGTTGTGATAAGTGCAGATTTCCGCGATCGGTTGCAATCGGCGCGGGCCATGGCGTCGTTTCGCACGCACGATCAGGCCGGGGCAGACTTCGTCACCCGCCTGAATGTCCTTGGCGCCTTCGGAAGACTCGGCGATCAGGGCCAGGTATTCGTCATAAATGTACAGTTTTTCCAGTTTGATCACATCTGCGGTCACGAAATACTGGTGAAACTGGATATCAAGATGTTTAATAATGGCATCGATGTTTCGACGGGCCACATGTTCGCGGAACAGAGCGGGAAGTTGTATCGTAATGCCGAGATCGCGGGAATGTCTTTCCAGGTCCTGCATCAGGTCCTGGGTTTTGAGTTCAATGGTTTCGGCAAGCGCCGTTTCACGATCGGTGATGGCAAGATCGACGTAGATTTTGCTGGTTACCAGTACCAAAACCATTCCGGCCACGCTCATCATGATAATGACGAAGCTGACGAGTTGACGCAAAGTAGTTCCTTGTTTTTTCATGCATGGGATTACAATGACGGAAGGTTAGTCTTTTATGTAGGGATATCCCTTGTTTTGCCAGTCTTCAAAACCGCCCCGATACCAGTAAATATTGTTGTAGCCACACTGCAGTGCTACACGCACGGATTTGACGCTGCGGCCACACTTGACGCCATTGCAGTAGAATAATACGGGAGCACTTTTTTCGGGTATCACCCTGCTCAGACTGTCGCAGTCGGTATCGATATCCGGCAAGCTTACGGAGCCTTCGATATAGCCCTGTTTCCGATCAGCGGTAATGCGCGCGTCAACCATAACCAGGTTGCTTACACGGGTTACCAAATCGATAACGCCTTCCGCATCAACTTTTGTGGTGCCTGGTATGGCTTCGGGACTCTTGGCCGGATCATCCGCCTTGACCGGCGTGGTTAACAACAAAACCGAGCAGAGGACGCTGAAATAACATAACTGCGGAAATCGGATCAACATCGCAGGCTCCGTGGGGTGATTGTCGTTGTGGTGTTGTGAACGGTATAGATTACGGCGTAATGTCGGCTTTCTTTAACCGGGCAGGGGCAAAAGCGGATTTAACCTCGGGGAGTATCCCCTGTGAAATCGCCATGAAATAGGGATGCGACGGATCCGTCACATCCCTAAAACATTAGAAATGTCCGGCATTTAGCCATAGATGACACAAGATACTCGCGGCATAGCCCAAGGCAATGGCGGGTGTCCACTTCAAGTGACTGAAGAACGTGTATTGCCCTTTAGCCTGTCCCATCAATGCGACACCCGCCGCCGACCCGATGGATAACAAGCTGCCGCCCACACCCGCGGTCAAGGTGATCAGTAACCACTGGCCATCGGGCATGGTTGGATTCATGCTCAGCACGGCGAACATGATAGGAATATTGTCCACGATGGCAGACAACGTGCCGATCATCACATTGGCGAACGTCGGCCCCATCTCGCCGTATAAAAAGTGGGAGCTCAAGGCCAGGTAGCCGAGAAATCCCAGCCCCCCAACACACAGCACCACACCATAGAAAAACATCAGTGTGTCCCACTCTGCTCGGGCGATATGACGGAACACGTCAAAGGCCTCGATGTCGCCGATTTGGGCTGCGGCTTGTTGCTCGTTGGTCTCCACCATGCGGGATATCCTGGCATGGGATCTTTTAAGATAGTAACCATAGAATTTCAAGTACGCCAATCCCGTCATCATGCCCAGCATTGGCGGCAAATGCAGGAAGTTGTGAAAACTGACCGCGGTCACGATGGTAGCGGCAAATAATCCGATGATCGTCAGCGCGCCGCGTTTCATTTCAACGGATTCATTGGCGGCCGTGGGTTTTTCATTCGGCACTGCAAAATGCATTATCAGCGCCGGTACCGCAAAATTTACTGCGGAAGGAATGAACAACAGGAAAAAAGCCCAGAAATCCAGCAAACCCTTCTGCCAGACCATCAGCGTGGTGATGTCACCAAAAGGGCTGAAAGCACCCCCGGCATTGGCGGCGACGACAATATTAATGCAGGCCAGACTCACAAACCGTTTGTTGCCCACACCCACCGCCAAGACCACTGCGCACATGAGTAACGCGGTGGTGAGGTTGTCGGCCACCGGGGAAATAAAGAACGCCAGTAAACCGGTCAGCCAGAACAACTTACGGAAGCCATACCCCTTGCCGATCAACCAGGAACGCAAGGCATCGAACACCAACCGTTCATCCATGGCATTGATGTAAGTCATGGCCACCAGCAGAAACAGCATCAATTCGGCGAATTCCATGATGTTATGCCGGACGGCTACTTCTGCCGCGTGCACATCACCCTGGCCCACGTACACCCAGGCGATAAGTGCCCACATCAATCCCGCGGCTAAAACTACCGGTTTTGATTTCCGTAAGTGGGTAAATTCTTCTCCCATCACCACCAGATAGGCAATCACAAAAATTATAAGCGCGGCATAGCCCACCCAATGGGTCGTGTAGTCCTGAATGCTGCCGCCGACATCTCCGCTGGCCACGGCGACGCCGGAGAACAGTCCATAACCAAGCGACATGAGTAGGGTGCAGGGAAGAAGTTTCACAGTGTGTCCTTTTGGAGGTTACGTAATGCCTGAGAATGATCTCAACTTGTTGAAATGACGCCAAAAATACGTCACTGCTGCCTTTGGCCGAGGGTCATTGTACCGACTTTGTGGATACCGGGTGAAGTGTGAAATGTGATGGCCGTCATATTTCAATATTTAAGTCTGCCGCAGGAACCACCGATAAGCCTTAAACACGGGGGTTAAACCCTAAGGCATATTATTAATAATGAAATCCTGGGTGCTGCTGTTCTCAGCGTGACTGCCCCGGTAAGTCACCAGGTGGTACATGAAAATACTTAAGAACACATCCACGGGAATACTTGCCGCCGTCAGCGCGCTGCTCTTGATAACCTCCAGCCAGGCTGCCGAGCGGGATTGGGATCAGTATCTGCAACGCTCCCTGGGCCCGTTTTCCGGACAGACATCGGTGCTTACCCTGTCGGCAAAAACGTTGGAGACCGCCCGCGCCAGCCGGGAGTTGACACCGTTGCTCAATATTGCGCAGCGGCACTGGGACAATCTCAGCCCGGACACCCAAGCCTTGGTGGCGCCATGGCTGGCACGGCCTACGGACAGTTCCAACGCCTGGGAAAGTAAATGGCGTTACAAAGCCGGCGACACCATCGCTGAGTATGATACCGCCCACTTCAGGGTGCACTATGTGATTGCCACCACGGAAGTTTATACGGGTTCCGAAAGTCCGCTGGCGACCACGGAATTTGCCGCGGTGGTAGGGGGCGTATTGGAAGAAGTGTATGTCAGGGAACATACCGAACTGGGATATCAGAGTTTACCGACCGACGGCAAACTGGGCGGTGATGAGCGCTTTGATGTGTATTTGGTGGAATTGCGCTCCCGAGGACTCTACGGTTATGTGGTCTCGGAAGGCGCGGCAAGCGATCCGCAACGGCCCTACGCGGCCTACAGCTATATGGTACTGGACAACGACTTTGTCAACTACGGCTATACGGATGCCACACTGCCGTTGAAGGTTACCGCCGCCCACGAATACTTCCACGCGGTGCAGAATGGTTACTCGTACCAGGAAGACGCCGCGTTCATGGAGCAATCGGCCACCTGGATGGAAGATATCGTGTATCCCACGATTCATGACAACTATGCCTATATCGGCGAACCCTATGAAGATGTCAACGGCGATGGACAATATACCAGTGATCTCAACGGCGACGGCGTCTCCGATGACCGGGAACCGGTGCTGGTGGATCATAACGGCAACCGGGTGCGCGATGACGGCAGTCAGGATTGGCCGGAATTATCCCTGGATGCTTTTGATGACGTGCCGGTGATTCAATACGGCCGCTTTTTGTGGGTGCGTTACCTGGGTGAGCGCTTCGGCAACGATGTGGTGAAAAGCGTCTGGGAAAACGCCGGCAGCAGTTCGGTGAGCACCTTTACTTCCGTTGACACGATACTAAGAACCCAGAATTCGTCCTTGTCGTTGGCGTATCAGGAATATGCCACCTGGGCCTATGACAAGGCGAAATTCTCCGACGGGGAAAATTATCCCCTGGTCTGGGTGGATCGCACCGTGTCCGGAATCAATCTGGACATCGCCTCCAATGATTCACCGAGCCTGGGCAATCTTAGAGTGTCCAACAGCTACAGCCCACATCTGCACCTGTCGACAATTTATACCCAGATCCTGGAACCCAGCGGCCTTTATAAGTTTACCGTCACCAATGGCGCCGCCGCCCTGACCATGCTGGTGGACACCGGCAGTGGCGTGTTGACCCATGAAGATGTGACCCTGGAAGGAAACGTTGGCTACTGGCAGGCATCCGCGGGTACTCTGAAAGTGATCGCCGTGGTTTCCAATATCCACGCATCCAAAAATGGCATGGACTGGACCCTGGCGTCTACGGACAAAGTCGATCCTCCGTCCAAATCGAAGCAAGATGACAGGCTGATGGGGCTGGCACTGTTCGCGGATCCGCGGCGATTCCCGGGAGCGATTTTTCTTTGCGCCTTGATCGGCTTACTGGTGTATCGCCGACGCTATCCAGTCCGTGCTGATAACGTCTGACAGCACATAGTGCAATGTATCCACCGCGGTCCAATAGCAAACGTACCGGCCGTAGGGTGCGTATTACGCACCGGCATTTATGCTCTTATTACACACCGACTCTAAGGCCGGTGCGTAATACGCACCCTACGTAAAAATGGCTTGCAGTGGGGGCAGCGTCACCGATGTACTAAGCAAGAAATAAACACGCTGTCTGTGTCATGAACGAAATCGCCATGCTTCGTTCCCACAATAAAGCCGGTGCGTAATACGCACCCTACGCTCGATAAAAATCCCGGTACCATTTGACGAAATTGGCGATGCCGGTTTCCACGGGGGTGTCGGGCTTGTAGCCCACATCATCAATCAGATCCTGGACATTCGCAAACGTGGCCGGCACATCGCCGGGTTGCAGCGGCAGGAAATTGATCTCCGCCTTCTTACCCAGGCATTGCTCCAGTACCTCGATATAGCGCATCAGCTCCACCGGTCGGTTGCTGCCGATGTTGTACAGCCGGTAGGGCGCCATGCTGGTGGCGGCGTCGGGGGTGTCGCCGGACCACTGGGGATTCGGGGGTGCCACGCGGTCCAGGGTACGGATCACGCCCTCTACGATGTCGTCGATATAAGTGAAATCCCGTCTGTGTTTGCCATGGTTGAATACGTCTATGGGTTTGCCGGCGAGAATATTCTTGGTGAACATGAACAAGGCCATGTCGGGACGGCCCCAGGGACCGTACACCGTAAAAAATCGCAAGCCGGTGGTGGGCAAATTGTAGAGGTGGCTGTAGGTGTGAGCCATGAGTTCATTGGCTTTCTTGGACGCGGCATACAAGCTCAGTGGGTGGTCCACATTATGGTGTACTGAAAACGGCATATTGGTATTGGCGCCGTACACGGAACTGCTGGACGCGTACACAAGATGGTCCACGGCATTGTGGCGGCAGCCTTCAAGAATGTTGACAAAGCCCTGAATATTGCTGTCCACATAAGAGTAGGGGTTCACCAGGCTGTAACGAACCCCGGCTTGAGCCGCCAGGTTGACTACGCGCTGGGGTTTATGTTTGCTGAAAGTATTCAGCAGGTCTTCACGATCTTCGATGTTGATACGCACATCGGTGAAATTCTTGTGATCCTTGATGCGCGCCAGTCGCGCTTCCTTGAGTTTCGGATCGTAGTAGTCGTTGAGATTGTCGACGCCGATGACTTCATCACCGCGGGCGAGCAGTTTGATCGCCAATTCACTCCCGATGAAACCGGCGGTACCAGTGACCAGAATACGCATTACACCTCCAATATGTCTGTTAGATTACTACAGCGGTTCAAAGTCTGCCGTCCACATGCTCCCGGGGCAGTAGCGACTTGACGTCGAACAGCACGCAGGGATTGCGGCCAAAAGCCTTGATGCCCGACAAACCCATCTCCAGAAACTGCCGGTGAGACACCGCCAGGATGATCGCGTCATAGTGGCCTTTTCTGGGTGCGGTGACGGGTGTGATCCCGTATTCCTCATGAGCTTCCTCTGCGTTTACCCAGGGATCAAACACATCCACGTTTGCGGAGTAGTGTTCCAGTTCATTGATCATGTCCACGACGCGCGTGTTGCGCAAGTCGGGACAATTTTCCTTGAAGGTCAGGCCCATGATAAGAATATTGGCTTTTGCCACATGGATGCGTTTTTGCAACATTAATTTGACCACGCGGTCGACGACGTAGGCGCCCATGCCATCGTTGATGCGCCTGCCCGCCAGGATAACTTCCGGGTGATAGCCGATTTCTTGCGCCTTGTGCGTCAGGTAGTAGGGATCGACGCCGATACAATGGCCGCCCACCAGCCCCGGGCGGAACGGCAGGAAATTCCATTTGGTGCCGGCGGCTTCCAGTACCTCCAGGGTATCGATTTTCAAGAGATTGAAAATCAAGGCCAGTTCGTTGATCAGGGCGATGTTCACGTCCCGTTGGGTATTCTCGATAACTTTTGCGGCTTCGGCCACTTTGACGCTGCTGGCCAGGTGCGTGCCGGCTTTAATGACGCGCTTATATACATTGTCGATGAAGCGGGCAGCTTCCGGTGTGGAACCCGAGGTGACTTTTTTGATGGTTGTCACCCGATGCTCCTTGTCGCCGGGATTGATGCGTTCCGGGCTGTAACCTACGAAAAAATCCTGATTGAATTTCAGGCCGGATTCCCGTTCCATGATGGGTACGCAGATTTCCTCTGTGCAACCGGGATACACCGTGGATTCGAACACCACGATGTCGTTTTTCTTGAGCACTTTGCCCACGGATTCACTGGCTTTGATCACCGGCGTCAGTTCCGGACGTTTGAACACATCGATGGGGGTGGGTACCGTGACTACGAAGAAGTTGCAATCCCGGATGTCATCCAGTACACAGGTGTACGACAATTGTTTGGCGGTCTGCAGTTCCGCCGGTTCCACCTCCAGCGTGTGATCCTGTCCCTGTTTCAGTTCGGCGACGCGCTTTTTACTGATATCAAAGCCAACCGTAGGGAACAGCTTGCCGAATTCAACAGCCAACGGCAGGCCCACGTAACCCAGGCCAATCATGGCCAGCTTGAGATTATTTTCAGTGAACATGGCGCTCACGGTCTCCCTATTGCGTAGTAAGTGAATCCCAGGTTACGAACAGCGCTGGGGTCGTATATGTTACGGCCATCAAAAATTAGCGGTTCTTTAAGTTGCTTTTTCAAATTATCGAAATCGGGGCTGCGAAATACATTCCATTCCGTCATCACTGCCAGGGCATCGGCGCCTTGCAAAGCTGTTTCACTGTTCTTGCACAATTTTAAATCGTCGCGTTCACCATAGATACGGCGGGTTTCCTCCATGGCTTCGGGATCGAAGGCCTGGACCTTGGCGCCGGCCTGCCACAGGGCTTCCATTAGCGTACGGCTGGGGGCGGCACGCATATCGTCGGTGTTGGGTTTGAAGGATAGACCCCAGAGTGCGATGGTCTTACCTTTCAACTGACCATTGTAATGCCGGGAGATCTTGCTGAACATCACTTCTTTCTGGCGATCGTTGACTGCTTCCACCGCCGCCAGCAGGCGCGCGTCATACTTCACCTGGCGCGCGGTGCGTTCCAAGGCCTGCACGTCTTTGGGGAAGCAGGAGCCACCGTAGCCGCAACCGGGATAAATAAAGGAATAACCGATCCGGGGATCGGAGCCGATGCCGATGCGTACCTTTTCGATATCCGCACCCAACAAGTCCGCCAGGTTGGACAATTCATTCATGAAACTGATTTTCGTCGCCAGCATGGCATTGGCGGCGTATTTGGTCAGCTCGGCGGAACGGATATCCATGGCGATGACGCGCTCATGGTTGCGATTAAATGGCGCATAGAGCAGACGCAACAGCTCCGTGGTGCGCGGGTTATCGGTACCGATGACGATGCGGTCGGGTTTCATGAAGTCGTCAATGGCGGCGCCTTCCTTGAGAAATTCCGGATTGGAAACCACGTCAAATTCCAATTGCGCGCCACGCTGCTGTAATTCCTTGCTGATGGTTCCCCGCACGCGGTCCGCGGTGCCGACCGGCACCGTGGACTTGTCCACGACGATACGGTAGTCATTCATGTGTTCGCCAATGGTGCGTGCTACCGCCAGCACATATTGTAGATCCGCGGAACCGTCTTCGTCGGGAGGGGTGCCGACGGCGATGAATTGAAACAAGCCGAAATCCACTGCTTGCTTCATGTCGGTGGTGAAGGATAGACGACCCGCATCCTTGTTTTTTAAAACCAGTTTTTCCAGGCCCGGTTCAAAAATAGGAATTTTACCCTGTTTCAAGGCGTCAATTTTGTTCTGATCAATATCTACGCAGAGGACATCGTTGCCCACTTCTGCCAGACAGGTACCGGTAACCAGGCCGACATAGCCTGAGCCATAAATCGTGATTTTCATGATATGCTTTTTCTCCGGTCTGGGAGTGCTGTGAAGGAAGGCGGCCATTTTAACTGAAAAATGAAAGGTATAGAAATGGGATGGCGATGAAAATCTTGATTTGTGGCGGGGCGGGGTATATTGGCTCTCATATGGTCAAGCTCTTGGTGGCCCGCGGTAATGAGGTTATAACTTTTGATAATTTGTCCACTGGGCACCGGGAAGCCGTGCGCTGGGGGGAGCTCGTGGTGGGTGACCTGTTGGACAGGAAAGCCCTGGCAGCGCTATTCAAAGTGCACGAGTTTGCGGCAGTGATGCATTTTTCAGCGAAGTCTCTGGTAGGCGAGTCCGTTACGGATCCCGAGAAATACTATGAAAACAACGTAATAGGCACCGCCAACCTATTGAAAGAGATGCGGAATGCGGGAGTAAACCACTTCATTTTTTCTTCCACGGCGGCTACCTTCGGCATGCCGGTCCAGGCGCGCATTGACGAGTCGCACCCTCAGGTCCCCATTAATCCCTATGGCCGATCCAAGCTCATGGTGGAAATGATGCTTCAGGATTATTTCCGTGCTTATGGCATGCGCTCCGTCAGCCTGCGATATTTCAACGCCGCTGGTGCTGATCCCGAGGGGCAGTTGGGCGAGTCCCATGATCCGGAAACCCATTTGATCCCCAATGTGCTGCGTTCAATTCTGGGTCTGACCGCGGGGCTTAAGGTGTTTGGCGGCGATTATCCCACGGCCGATGGCACTTGTGTCCGGGATTACATTCATATCAATGACTTATGTATGGCTCATCTGCGGGCCTTGGATTATTTGCAATTCCATGACGGATGCCATGGGTTTAACCTGGGTAACGGGAATGGTTTCTCCGTGCTGGAGGTGATCCAGGCTGCGCGCGAAGTCACTGGGTGCGCTATCCCCTATTCGATGGAGCCCCGGCGTCCGGGCGATCCCCCGGTGCTGGTGGCTGACAGCACGCTGGCGCGACGGGAACTGGGTTGGGATCCCCGTTACGCCAGTTTGCAGGACATTCTGACATCGGCGTGGGGTTGGCACCAGCACCCCTTGTTCTGATATTTACGGTACAATCCCGCGCTGTTTTATCCGATGTTTTCAAAAGGTAGAATCATGACCGAACGCACCCGCTTTGCCCCCAGTCCCACGGGTTATTTGCACATTGGAGGTGCGCGTACCGCACTATATTCCTGGTTACATACGCGTAAACATGGTGGCATTTTCGTGTTGCGCATCGAGGACACCGATCGGGAGCGTTCCACGGTGGAGTCGGTCAACGCTATTCTGGAAGGCATGACCTGGTTGGGACTGGAGTATGATGAGGGGCCGTTTTACCAGACCCAGCGTTACGATCGCTACAATGAAGTAATCGATCAACTGCTGGCCGCCGGTCACGCCTACCGATGTTACTGTTCCCGGGAAGAGCTGGACGCCATGCGCGAGGATCAGATGGCCAGGAAGGTCAAGCCAAAATATGACGGACGTTGCCGGTCGCGCACGGAGCCGCGGGCGGGCGTGGAGCCGGTAATACGGTTCCGTAATCCTGATGACGGCGTGGTGGAGTTCGACGACTTGATCCGCGGCAGCGTCAGTTTTAGCAACCAGGAACTGGATGATCTCATCATCGCCCGCAGCGATGGCAATCCCACCTACAATCTCAGTGTGGTAGTGGATGATATGGATATGACCATCAGTTGTGTGATTCGGGGCGACGATCATATCAATAATACCCCGCGCCAGATCAATATTTTGCGCGCCTTGGGCAAGACACCGCCGCGTTACGCTCATGTGCCGATGATTCTGGGTGGCGACGGCAAGCGTTTGTCGAAACGCCATGGGGCCGTGAGTGTCATGCAATACCGGGAAGACGGTTTTCTGCCGGAGGCTTTGCTCAACTATCTGGTGCGTCTGGGGTGGAGTCATGGCGACGATGAAATCTTCAGTATTGACGAGATGATTCAGAAATTTGACATAAACAATGTCGGACGT
>JAHECY010000094.1 GCA_024641505.1 Gammaproteobacteria bacterium | reverse complement strand
GGTATATACGGCCTGATTTAATGCGGGTGCATTACTTCAGGATTTTTTATATGCCGAATAACGCATTATGTTAAATGGTTATTAACTTATTTAAATTCAAGATATTAGAAGAAATCCAGAGAGGGGCATGGAATGAAAGGCAACAAAACACCGGAGATGGCCTGGTCTTGGTTGTGCGCGCTGGCGCTGTTTGGAGCGGGCGCCTGGATGTCGGCGCACGCTGCCCCTGTACAAATCGGACTGCCTGCTCCCCAGGATAATGATGTCTATCTGGTGCAGCCGGGCGATATCCTGCACGTCACCGTGTGGCGCGAAGCGGATATGCAACTGGAAGTGCTGGTCCGTCCCGATGGCAGTTTCAGCATCCCGCTGGCGGGGGAAATCGTTGCCAAGAACAAGTCCGCCGCCATGTTGACTCGGGAAATTTCCGATAAGTTGCAGAAGTATATGCCGGATTTGTCCGTGACCGTAGGGGTAAAACAGCCGGCGGGTAACAAGGTGTATGTGATCGGTAAAGTGAATCAACCGGGAGAATTCATCATGACCCGGCCCATGGATGTGATGCAGGCGCTGACCGTGGCGGGGGGCTTGAACAAGTATGCCGCGCCTGGTGATATCAAGATTATCCGCCGTGAGAACGGCGAGCAGACGGTATTCCATTTTGACTATGGCGATATCGAAGATGGTGACCATTTGAAACAGAATATTATGTTACGCAGCGGTGATTTGATCATCGTACCGTAATGCGCGTGATGTAGTGGTGGTAGTAGTGGATGTGGAAGGGAGTAGGGTGTGGTGAGCTTGTTGAGAGTAGTGAAGACAGGGGCGGGGGTCATGATGGGGCTGGGCATGGCGGTGAGCGCCAGTGCCGGCGATATGACCATGGAGTCGCACGCGGGACTAACAGTGGAACAGGACGATAACCCCCTGTTGACCGCCCAACGGCACGACAGCTCCGTACAGACACGGGCCACGGTATCCATGGACATGAACTATGAATCGGAAACCACCAAACTGGCATTGACGCCTAAGCTGGTGAGTGCCCGTGACTCCCGTGATCAGGATCTGGATTATACGGCAGGCTATCTGGATCTGAACACGGCGCACCAGGGAGAGTCTTTCAGCCCGAGTTTGCGATTGAATTTCACTAAAGACACCACCTTGAACAGCGAGCCGTCGGCGGTGGGTGTCGTGCAGGCGCGGCATGAGCGCCGCAAGTGGTCGGCTGATCCCTCGTTATTGTATGAAATCAATGAATGGGCAAACTTGCAGGTCGGGGTCGGTTATCAGGATGTTTCCTATGATGTCGCCGACGGGGATCGAGCGGTACTGGGGTTGAATGACTATTTTCAAAAAACCGCCAATCTAGGATTAGTGTCGGAGCTGGGGGCGAAGCAGAACCTCAATCTCAGTCTGGCGGGTTTCACGCTGGAGACTCCGAACACCCATCAACAGACGGATTATTACTCGTTGACCCTGCGTTACGATGCGGAGTTGTCGCAGACCTCTAAGCTGAATATGTCCGTGGGTGGGTATAAAATCGACTTTAACCTTCCCGCATCGGCCGCAAAGAATCCTGAGGACACGGGGTTTACCGCGGATTTCGGGATGAATGAGCGTTTTGAGTACCTGGCCGGCCAAGTCGCACTGAACCGTGAGCTGTCCCCTGGTTATCGCGGCAATCTGACCCGCCAGGACAAAGCGACGGTGTCGTTGGGCGGAGGTATTACCGAGTCGGTAATGGTCAATTTGGGATATTCCTTCCTGCGCGTGACCGAACTGGATGCCCTGTTGAGCGCACAAGACCGGGATTATCACACGGCGTCTTTGGGCATGACCTGGCGGGCGGTGGAACATTGGTCCACGGGGTTAACGTATGTTTATCGGGATTACCGCCCTGAAAATACCGCCTTGGCGGCGGAGTCGAATATTGTGCGGTGGAGTGTGAATTATCAATAGAAAGCAAAAGATAAGAGGTGCGTAATACGCACCCTACACGTAATGGCGCACAGTTGTAGGGTGCGTATTACGCACCGGCTTTTGAAGTTGATGTGAAATGAGTTTGTAGGGCGTGTATTACGCACCGGTTTTTGAAGTTGATGTGAAATGAGTTTGTAGGGCGTGTATTACGCACCGGTTTTTGAAGTTGATGTGAAATGAGTTTGTAGGGTGCGTATTACGCACCGGCTTTTGAAGTTGATGTGAAAAGAGTTTGTAGGGTGCGTATTACGCACCGGTTTTTGAAGTTGATGTGAAAAGAGTTTGTAGGGTGCGTATTACGCACCGGTTTTTGAGGTTTATGTAAAATGAATGGTTCAAGCTATGGATTATAACGTCAAAACACTGGCCGACTACCTGGTAATCCTGGATCGGCGCAAGGCATGGTTGTTCGGTACCGCGGCGGTGATTTTGTTCGTGAGTTTTACAGTGGCGTTTGTGTTGCCGCCGGTGTTCCAGTCCACGGCGACGATTCTGATCGAGCAACAGGAAATTCCCACGGAATTGGTGCAATCCACGGTCACCAGCTATGCGGATCAGCGCCTGCAAGTAATCAGCCAGCGGGTGATGACGCGCAGTAATCTCATGAACATCGTCCAGAAATACAATCTGTTCACCAGGGATCGGGAACGCGGTGTGCCCTTGGAGGCGATCATCGATAAGATGAGGGAGAAGATCAAAATGGAAATGGTCAGCGCGGACGTCATTGATCCTCGCAGTGGTCGGCCCACTCAGGCCACCATCGCTTTCACCATTTCCTATCAGGACGCCAATGCCGGTGTCGCCCAATCCATCGCCAACGAATTGACCTCCCTCTATTTAAACGAAAACCTCAACACCCGTAACCGTCAGGCTGCGGAAGCCTCGGATTTCCTCAGTGATGAGGTAAAGCGCGTGGGTGTGCTAGTGTCCGAGTTGGAAGCCAAGCTGGCGGAGTTCAAGGAACAGAATGTGGGCAGCCTGCCGGAAATGGTGCAGCTGAATCAGCAGTTGATGGATCGTACCGAACGGGAGTTGACCGAAGCCGAGCGCCAGGTGCAATCGCTCAAAGAACGCAAGATCTACCTCACCTCGGAATTGGCGGGATTGAATCCCTACAGCACCCTGTATTCCAACGAGGGCGAACGCATGCTCAGCCCCGTGGACCGCCTTAAAATGCTGCAGACCAAGTATATTTCCATGGCAGCGGTTTATGGCAATGATCTGCCGGACCTGGTAAAGCTGCGCAAGGAAATCGCCGCCTTAAAGGCGGAAGTGGGCACGGTGGATACCACCAGTGAGCTCGAAGCCAAGTTGCAATCACGCAATGCGGAATATCTGTCGGCCCGGGAAAAATACTCCGAAGATCATCCCTTCGTGCTGCGGCTGGCCAAGGAAGTGCAATCCCTGCAGGAAGAAGTGCATAAATCCGCCACGGTTCCGGTCGAAGAACGTGAAACACCGACGATCACCGCCGACAATCCCGCCTATTTGCAGGTGCAAGCTCAATTGGATTCCAATGATTCCGAATTACGTGCCACCCAGGAGAAGGTGAAACAGCTGACGGCCAAGCTGGCCTTGTACGAAGGTCGCATCATGGACACGCCGCAAGTGGAGCGTACCTACCGACAACTGTCCCGCGACTATGAAAACGCGCAGGTAAAATACCGGGAATTACGCGCCAAGGAAATGCAGGCGCAGCTGTCCCAGACCCTGGAAACGGAGAAAAAAGGCGAGCGCTTCACCATGATCGAACCGCCGCAATTGCCGGAGAAGCCGATCAAACCCAATCGCCTGGCGTTGATGTTCCTGGGCCTGGTGTTTTCCATCGGTGGCGGTTTGGGGGTGTCTATCCTGCGCGATAACATGGATAATGCGGTGTTCAGCTCTACAGATATTCTGCGCATTACCAAAACCGCGCCCTTGGCGACGGTGTCCTATATCCCGGTGGCGGATGAGCTGGCTCAACAATCCCTGGTGTGGCGTAAAGTGGTCATTGCGGGTATCGCTGCGTTGATCCTGGGGGTGGTGATTGTGCATTTTGCCATTAAGCCACTGGATGTGTTGTGGTTTGTGATGGCGCGGCGCTTCGGATTTTAAGTGGTGTCCGTAGGGTGCGTATCACGCACCACGGCTGTCGGTAGGGTGCGTATTACGCACCGAAAGATTTAAAGAGGTTTAAGAGCGAAACGGTGCGTAATACGCACCCTACGCGGGTAAGTATTACGCCCCATGGATGTAGGGTGCATATTATGCACCGCAAGATTTCAAAGCAAAACGGCGCATAATACGCACCCAACATGAGCAAGCGTATTGGTAACAGAGGTTTTAAAAAATGGCAGTAGAACGGTCAAGCATTGAGGCCATGATGAGCAGCAAAGACAAGCAGCAGGATTTTATTCAGAATCCGATCAGTTACTCCAACACCCGCAGGGTCCGGGTGCCGGTGCCGGAATTGCGTAAGAACCGCGTGGTGACGGGCTATGAAAATGATGCGCATACCGCGGAGTATAAAATGCTGCGCACGCAGGTATTGCGGCGCATGCGGGCGAATGGTTGGACCACCCTGGCGGTAACCAGCTGTGCGCCGGGTGAAGGTAAAACCCTGACCGCCATTAATCTCGCCTATAGCATGGCCAAGGAAGTGGATCAGACGGTGTTGCTGGTGGACTTCGATTTGCGCCGACCCAGTGTGGCGAAATATTTTGGAGTGCAGCCTCCCAAGGGGGTCATGGATTATCTGGTGAATGACACCCCTCTCGATGAGATATTGTTCAATCCAGGTGTTGAACGGTTGGTAGTGTTGCCCAATACCGTGCAACTGCATAATTCCTCGGAAATGCTGTCCTCGCCGGTGATGAAACGGTTGGTGCAGGAATTGAAAACGCGTTATCAGTCCCGTTATGTGCTATTCGATATGCCGCCGGTATTGGCCGCGGACGATGTGTTGGCGTTCGCGCCTTATGTGGATGGGATACTGTTGGTGGTGGAGGAAGGGAAGACCAAGAAAGCGGAATTGCAACGCACCATGGAGATTCTGGAAGGGATCAACATTGTGGGGACGGTATTGAATAAATCGAAGAAGCCGGCGATACCGTATTATTATTATTGATCATAGTATAAGAGCGGTGCGTAATACGCACCCTACACCAACGCAATGCGTGATACACATGAAGCACAAAACGGATTCGTGCGTAGGGTGCGTATTACGCACCGTGCGGTAATGACGTCGATAATATTTATTGAATTTGGCAGCCGATAATAAAATGACACCAACGCAATGCGTGATACACATGAAGCACAAAACGGATTCGTGCGTAGGGTGCGTATTACGCGCCGTGCGGTAATGACGTCGATAATATTTATTGAATTTGGCAGCCGATAATAAAATGACACTAACGCAATGCGTGATACACATGAAGCACAAAACGGATTCGCGCGTAGGGTGCGTATTACGCACCGTGCGGTAATGACGTCGATAATATTTATTGAATTTGGCAGCCGATAATAAAATGTCTGTAACAACTCCCGATACATTAACCCACAAACCCTATCAACCCTGGTTGGTGCTGGGCTTATTGTTGATTTTGTCCTTGTATCTGTTCTGGGACGGTCTGGCCTATATGACTCAATTCTGGCTGGGCAGCGAGGAATACAGCCACGGTATCTTGTTGCCCTTCGTCGCCGTTTATTTCATCTACCAGAAGAAGCACGTGTTTTACGATATCCCGCCACATCCTTTGTGGCCGGGCGTCGTGTTACTTGCCGCAGGTCTGCTGGGCTTGATGGCCGGCGAGCTGAGTTCGCTGTTTATCATCGTCCAATACAGCCTGCTCCTGACCTTGGCAGGCTTCCTGGTGCTGCACCTGGGCATGGCGCGCTTCAAGAGCATTGCCGCACCCTTCATGATTCTGTTCTTCACCATCCCCTTGCCGCAATTTCTTTACAATAATCTGTCCTCGGAATTGCAGTTGATTTCCTCCCAGATCGGCGTCGCCGTGGTACGCCTGTTCGGAATCAGCGTGTTTCTCGCCGGCAATGTCATCGATCTGGGCAGCTATAAACTGCAAGTGGTGGAAGCCTGCAGCGGCTTGCGCTATTTGTTTCCGCTCATGAGTTTTGCCTACATCTGCGCCTATATGTTCAAGGCGAAATTCTGGATGCGCGCCCTGGTTTTTATTTCCAGCATGCCGATCACGGTGCTGATGAACAGTTTTCGCATCGGTGTCATCGGCGTACTGGTGGAATATTGGGGCGACGGCGCGGCGGAGGGGTTTCTGCATGATTTCGAAGGCTGGATCGTGTTTATGGCGTGCACCGCGCTACTGGCCTTGGAAATCTGGGTGCTAAATAAGATATTCATCAAGGCGCGGTCGATGCGCGATGTGTTCTCGCTGGCAGGGACCCCGGGCGGGGTGTCCTTCGGCGCCCTTTGGAGTGGCACCGCCATGAAAAGCGGTGTTATCGCCCTGTCTTTAGTGTTGCTGGCGGTCATGGTTTCGGCCCTGATGGACAGTCGCGGTGAAATTCTGCCGGCGCGCGAGCCACTGGCGGCATTTCCTCATAATATCGGGCCGTGGAACGGCAGCCCTGATCGCCTGGACGATCTGACCCTGAGCACCTTGAAGCTCACCGATTATGTGATTACCAATTTCAGTAACGGTCGCGATGAACAGGTTAACTTCTATGTGGCCTACTATCAGTCGCAACGCAAAGGTGAGTCGGTCCATTCGCCACGTTCCTGTATTCCCGGTGGTGGCTGGCGTATTAATGATTTCTCAAAAAAGAGTTTGCCGGACATCGCAACCCATGAGGGCCCGTTAACGGTAAATCGCCTGGAAATCCAGTTGGGCGATACACGCCAGCTGGTGTACTACTGGTTTCAGCAGCGCGGGCGGGTGATTACCAGTGAATACCTGGTCAAATGGTATTTGTTCTGGGATGCCCTGACGCGCAATCGCAGCGACGGCGCCCTGGTGCGCCTGACCACCCTTATCAACAAAGATGACGATCCTCGCAAAGCGGAACAAAGTCTGATGGATTTCGCGAAAACCGTCAGTCCGCTGCTCGGGACCTATATACCGGAATAGCAGGAAAATGAGTTATTTTTTCGCTTTCATGCTCGCCATGTTCGGCACCACGGCATTGATCGTGCCGTTGATGAAGTGGGCGGAGCGCCTGCGTTTCGTGGACCTGCCGGAGGAGCGCAAGGTACATCAGGTGCCGGTGCCGCGCATTGGCGGCATTGCCATGGTGGTCAGCACGCTGGTGGCATTCGTTATTTTCCTGCCGATAAGTCAGATGTTCACCGCCTTTCTGGCGGCAATCGCGGTGTTGTTTGTGTTCGGGGTCTGGGACGACCGCGCGGAGCTGAATCACCGGGTGAAATTTCTCGGACAGATCATCGCCGTGTCCATCGTCATTTTCGAAGGCGGGGTGTTGATTGAGCGGGTACCATTCCATGATTTCGAACCCATACCCTACTATTTCTCCGTACCCCTGACCTACTTCGCCCTGTTGGGTATAACCAATGCCATCAATCTGTCCGATGGTCTGGACGGCCTGGCCGGTGGCACCACTCTGCTGAGTTTGGCCATCGTCGCCGCCCTGGGGTTCATTGCCCATGACCCGGCGCTGACCATGATGTCGCTTGTCATCATGGGCAGCATCTTCGGCTTCCTGCGCTACAATACGCATCCCGCCCGGGTATTCATGGGGGACACCGGCAGCCAGTTTCTGGGATTCTGCGCCGGTGTGCTCGTGGTCTGGCTTACGCAGAAATCCAATGTGGCGCTCAGCCCCGCCATGCCGCTGCTGCTGCTGGGCTTCCCGATTCTCGACACTTTTATGGTCATGGCGCACCGCATCCGTAACGGCCAATCGCCGTTTGTCGCCGATAAGAATCATACCCATCATAAATTGCTGCACCTGGGTTTCGACCATTACGAAGCGGTATTGATCATCTATATTGCGCAAGCCATTCTGGTGTCCGGCGCCTATGTGCTGCGCTACCAGTTGGACGCCATAATAATCATTGCGTACGGCCTGTTCTGTGCGTCTGTGATCGCCTTTTTCCAGATCACCAACCGTACCGGCTGGCGGGTACATCAGAACGTTTCGTCAAGTGAAGCATCGGTTGTCGCGCGCGCCGCGAGCTGGATAGTGCAGGAACAGCATCTACCTCGCTGGTCTTTTTATGTCGTCGCCGTCACCATCCCCATTTATCTGTTTCTGGGGGCCATGGCCTCGGCGAGCTTTACGCTCGATATTGAAGTGCTGACCCTGGTGTTGCTGTTGGTGCTGGCATTCGTCTATCACCTGCAGAAAGGCCAACCCTTCAATATGCTGGAACGGGCGTGCACCTATATCACCTGCGCCATTATCGTTTACTTCATGCAAACCTCGGATGTGGTGCATGCGGATTTCAAAATACTGCAATATGGATACTTTGTGCTGCTGGCGGCGGTGGTCAGCCTGGCTATGCGTTTTTCCAAGGGGCAGCGGTTTACCCTGAACACCATGGATTTCCTGGTGATCCTGCTGGCGGTGTCGGTACCGAACCTGCACATGCGCGGCATGCTGGACCGGGATATCAGCGAGGGCGTGGCGATGTTGATTGTGCTTTTTTACGGCATCGAAATTATTATCATGAAGCTGTCGAGCAAGTCGGATATCTTGCGCTACGCCCTCTATGCCACCCTGGGGTTTATCAGTATCAAAGGGTATCTGGTGCTGTGAGCACCGCGATAAAGTTATGCCCAATTTCTCCCTCGGCACTGTATGATCATGAAAAATCAGGGGAATAGGGTATAGGGATTTAGGGGTGAAGGTGCGAAAATAGCCCAACGTATTCTCAGGTACAATGAATGGCACTGTGCGGTAAAGCCGCTCAATATACGCGGAAAATGGCATATCTTTTGGCCTGATTGGCCACGCACTAAGTGCTTGATCGATCTTATATTTATTGCCTCCAATTAATTAAAACTGACAGAGACCATGAAAAAGAAAGTAGCTCTCATTACCGGTATTACCGGCCAGGACGGCGCCTATCTGGCGGAATTTCTTCTCGGCAAAGGCTATGAAGTGCATGGCATCAAACGCCGCAGCTCTTTGTTCAATACGGACCGTATCGACCATTTGTACCAGGACCCGCACGAGCAGGGCCGGCGGTTTATTCTGCACTATGGCGATCTCACCGATTCCAGCAGCCTGTTGCGGGTGATTCAGCAAGTACAGCCGGACGAAATCTATAACCTGGCGGCGCAAAGTCACGTGGCGGTTTCCTTTGAAGAGCCGGAATATACGGCCAACTCGGACGCTCTTGGCGCTCTGCGGGTGCTGGAGGCGATACGCATCCTGGGATTGGCGAAAAAAACCCGCTTCTACCAGGCCTCCACGTCTGAACTTTATGGTCTGGTGCAGGAAACGCCGCAAAAGGAAACCACGCCTTTTTATCCGCGCTCACCCTATGCGGTGGCAAAACTCTATGCGTATTGGATTACCGTGAACTACCGGGAAGCCTACGGTATGTATGCGTGCAACGGAATTCTCTTTAATCATGAATCGCCGATTCGTGGTGAGACCTTCGTTACCCGCAAGATTACGCGGGCGCTGGCGCGCATCAAGCTGGGCTTGCAGGATTGCCTGTTCCTGGGAAATATGGCATCCAAGCGCGACTGGGGACATGCGCAGGACTACGTGGAAATGCAGTGGCTGATGCTGCAGCAGGAACAGCCCGAGGATTTCGTCATCGCCACCGGCGTGCAGTATAGTGTGCGCGATTTTGTTGATGCCGCGGCTAAAGAGCTGGGTATGACTATCTCTTGGCAGGGGCAAGGCATCGAGGAAAAAGGCATTGACGATAAAGGCCGCTGCATCGTCGCCGTCGACCCCCGTTATTTTCGGCCCACTGAGGTGGAAACTCTGCTGGGCGATCCGCGCAAAGCCAAGGAAAAACTGGGCTGGACACCCCGCATCAGTTTTCAGGAACTGGTCTCGGAAATGGTGCGCGAGGATCTCAAGGCCGCGGAGCGGGATGAGTTGGTCAAAAAGCACGGCTTTAACGCCTATGACTATCACGAATAACTTCATGCAGCTCACGGACCGGATATTTGTCGCCGGCCATAGAGGCTTGGTGGGTGGCGCCATCGTGCGCCGTTTGCAGCAGGAGGGTTATCGTAATCTGATCTGCAAGAGCCGCGGCGAACTGGATTTGCTGGATCAGAGCGCCGTGCGCCGATTTTACCAGGAAATCAAGCCCGACCACGTGGTGGTCGCGGCCGCCAAGGTGGGGGGCATCCTGGCCAATGACAACTATCCCGCCGAATTTATCTATCAGAATCTGATGATCGAGGCGAATCTGATTCACGGCGCCTATGAGGCGGGCGTCAAGAAGTTGCTGTTTCTGGGCAGCACTTGCATCTACCCTAAGATGGCACCGCAACCGCTGAAAGAAGAATATTTGCTGACCGGTCCCCTGGAGCCCACCAACGAATGGTATGCGGTAGCTAAGATCGCTGGCATCAAAATGTGCCAGGCCTATCATAAACAGTATGGCAGCCGTTTCATCGCCGCCATGCCCACCAATCTCTACGGCCCCGGCGATAATTTTGACTTGCACAACTCTCATGTCATGCCAGCGATGATCCGTAAGTTCCATGAAGCCAAGCTCGCCGGCAGACCTTATGTTGAAATTTGGGGAACTGGTACGCCGAAACGGGAATTCTGCCATGTGGATGATTGCGCCGCCGCCTGTGTGTTTCTCCTGAACCATTACGAGGGCGCGGACTTCGTGAACATTGGCGTAGGCAAAGACATCGCCATCGCCGAACTGGCCGCATGGGTGCGGGATGCCGTGGGCTATCACGGCGAGATCCGTTACGATCACAGCAAACCCGACGGTACGCCGCGCAAATTAGTGGATGCCGGCCGGCTGCACGGCCTCGGCTGGCAGCCGCGCATTGGTCTGCGCGACGGCATTCGATCAACCTACGAATGGTTTCTGCAAAATGTGGACTCCAAAACCCTGAGAACCTGAAGAACAGTATGCGAGCAACCATGAAAAATATTACGATTATTTTTTCCTTACTGCTGACATTGGCCGCCTGTGGGGGCGCCGGGGAGCGCAAAGCCGCTTATATGGAGCGGGCTCACGCCTACGAGGCTGAAGCCAATTATGAAAAAGCGCGTGTCGAATACCAGAACGCCTTGCAGATCGATCCCAAGGATATCCCGGCCCGCTTCGGTCTGGCGCAGACGCTGGAGCATTTGAACGAGTGGCAGAATGCCGCCGGACATTATCAATATATCGTCAATGAAGATGCGCAGCATACGGGAGCGCGTTACCGCTTGGGGCGCATCTATTTGGCGGCGCGTAACATCGATAAGGCTCTGGAACTTGCCGAAGACGCGCTGCGCGTGGCGCCGGGCGATGTCGATGCCATGACCCTGCGCGGCGCGGCGCTGGCTAAAAAGGGCGATATGGTACGTGCCAAACAGGACGGCTTGGCGGTACTGGAAAAAGACCCGGGTCATAAGGAAGCGGTGGCGCTGGTGGCATCGCTGTATATGAATGACAAGGATAGTGATAAAGCTATTGCCTTGCTGCAGGATGGTATCAAGCGCAATCCCGATGACGCCTCTCTGCAAATTCTCCTGGGCAGTATATTCATCAACCAAAATGATAGTGATCGTGGCATCGAAGTCTTCAAGAAAATTGTTACCCTTGATCCGTCCAATCTCGGCCACCGGGCGCGTCTGGCGGCATTAATGATCAAGCTGGGACGGATGGGCGATGCGGAGACGGTGCTGCGCCAAGGGGTGAACGACAATCCGGAGAACGTTCAGGCGAAACTGGTGTTGGTGGATTTTCTCGCCAAGCAAATGGGTAAGGACAAGGCCGAAAAACAACTGCAGGAATATATTCAATCGGAGTCTGAGAACGATAGTTTACGCAACGGTCTGGCCAGTCTTTACCTGAGCACCGGTGAAGTGGACAAGGCGAAGCAAACCTTCCGGGACATGATCGATAAGAACATTTCCGATACCGTCAGCAATGACGCCAAGGTGAAGTTGGCCGAAATCGCGCTGCGCCAGAATGATGCCGCTACCGCGGAGAAGCTCCTGGAAGAAGTGTTGACCCTCAACGTGCGTCACAACGATGCTTTGATGTTGCGCGGTGCAATCTACTTGTCAAAACGGGAAGCGACCAAGGCGATCGCGGACTTCCGTGCGGTGTTGCGTGACCAGCCCAATGTGCCCAAGGTATATCAGCAGTTGGCGAGCGCGCATTTGCAGAATCAGGAATACGAACAGGCGGTCGACAATATGCAGCGCGCCGTGGAGCTGGAAACCGGTAACACCGCGCTTCGGGAAAAATTTGCCACTATGCTGGTGCAGTTGGACCGGGCGGATCAGGCCATTGAACAGTATCGAATCCTGGCCAAGGGTGAGCAGGACACGGATCGGTACAACGGAGCACTGTTTCAGCTGTTAATTAAAAAGGATGATCGTGCCGGGGCGCAGCAGCTTACTGAAGAGATCGCCAAGGCGCAGCCGGAAAGTTATTTAGCCTATTATCTGCAGGGCGCACTGGCGCAGATGAATAGTGATATCGCCGGCAGTAGAACGTTGTTGCAAAAAGCTTTGACTAAGGCACCGGATAATGTGGAAGTCATCAGCGCCCTGGTTAAATCATTTTTATTGCAGAAACAATTCGCCGATACCCATAAACTTCTGGATGAGAAGCTGAGTCTGGTGGCGGACAAAGCCGCCATTCACAATATTAAAGGCGAGGTGTTGTTGCTCGAGCAGAAGCCGGAGCAAGCGGTGAGCGAATTCAGTAATGCGTTGACGCTGAAAAAAGACTGGGTCAAGCCCTATCAAAATCTGGCCGCGGTGTATTTTATACAAAAGAAGACCGACCAGGTGGTTGCCACCTACGAACGGGGTCTCAAGGCCACCAATAATGACGCATCTCTGGTGATCAGCCTGGCGACGTTTTACGAAAAAACCGGCAAGTTCGATCACGCCATCGCGACCTATGAGAAGCACCTGACGTCCGTGCCGAATTCCGCGCCTCTGGCCAACAATCTGGCGATGCTGCTGGTGAACCACAAGAGCGATAAAAAGAGCCTGGACCAGGCCCTGCAATTGATCGAGCCCCTGGCGCGTCTGCAGGAACCCGCCTTTCAGGACACCGTGGGTTGGGTGCTGTACAAGAACGAGAAATATGAGCGCGCCGTACTGACTTTGGAGCAGGCGGTAAAAGCCGAACCGGAGGCCACGATTTTTAATTTCCATCTCGGTATGGCTTATCTGGCCCAAGGCAATAAGGAAAAGGCCAAACCCCTGTTACAAAAAGCGGTGGACGAAAAGGCTGACTACTTCGGCAAACAAGAAGCCGCAGCCGCGCTCACCGGCCTGTAATTACAGCGCGGCGCAACGCGTACAGGGGCAGAGGGGTGCGTATTACGCACCGGCTTTTGATTTTAATCGAAGCCGCTGGAACAAGAGCAACCGGTGCGTCATACGTACCCTGCATGCGGTGATAACATATGTCGTCGATAACAGCGCGAGCGTAGGGTGCGTATTACGCACCGGCTTTTGATTTGATCGAAGCCGCTTAAATAAGAGCAACCGGTGCGTCATACACACCGCCCTTGATTTTTGTTTATATTTTGATCGAATAACCACTAGCAACCAAAAAGATAAATAAAGCCGAAGGAACCCGCAATATCAAAGGAGGCAAGGATGCCAAATTACCTACGATTTTCAAATCCACAAAGCACGGTTTATTTCACGATCGTCAGCTATCGCCGCCGGAAAAATTTCATTCATAAGGAATTCCGGCAAGCCTTGCGGGTCGCAACAAGCTATGTGCGCAATGTCACCCCCTTCAATATCGACGCGTGGGTGCTCCTGCCGGACCACATGCATTGTATCTTCACCTTTCCGGAAAACTCAAACTGTGACTTCTCGGATATGTGGGGCCAAATAAAACGTATGGTAACTAAGCAATGCGCCGCAGTTTTTCGTTCAGCGGATATCGAAGCTTCCCGGCGGCGCCGGCACGAATCAGCCATCTGGCAACGTCGTTTCTGGGAACACCATATCCGCAGTGAGAAAGAATATCGGCATTACATGAACTATGTTTATTGGAATCCGGTAAAGCATGGATTGGTCGAGAATGTGAAAGATTGGCCATATTCCACGTTTCACCGAGATGTGAAACGGGAGCTGTATCCGCCGGATTGGGGTGCAAATGGATATCATGGCGATTCTCCCATCGCTACCGGCGAGTAGGGTGCGTATGACGCACCGCTTTTGATCTTGCTTTATGTTTTAACGAAGTTACCGACGCAAGAGCAAAAACGGTGCGTCATACGCACCCTACGCACGAAGTCGAAGCCGCTACTGGAACAAGAGCAAGCGGTGTGCGTCATACGCACCCTAGGCACGAATTTGCCATGGATGTAGATGACACCTCAAGCCGTAGGGTGCGTATGACGCACCGCTTTTGATCTTGCTTTATGTTTTAACGAAGTTACCGACGCAAGAGCAAAAACGGTGCGTCATACGCACCCTACGCACGAAGTCGAAGCCGCTACTGGAA